>NZ_JACFYV010000106.1:0-22067 GCF_016759955.1 Burkholderia sp. KCJ3K979 | reverse complement strand
GCGGCAGGCGCCGCCCAGATTCACCGCGCCGCCTGCCGCCAGGCTGCCGCCCGCGCCGATCGCCAGCGTGCCGCTGTTGATCAGTGTGCCGCCTGTGTAGGTGTTGGTGCCCGTCAACGTTTCCGTGCCGGTGCCGGCGAGCGTCAGCCCGCCCGCACCGCCGATCGTGCCGCCGAACGTGCCGTTACCGGAGCCGCCGAGCGTCAGCGTATTGCCGCCGAGATTCACCGCCGCGCCGGCCGTACCGACCAGCCCGCCCGTCGTCTGCGGCGACGTGGCCGCGCTCAGGTCGAGCGTCGCGCCCGCGCCGGCCAGCTCGAACAGACTGCCGCCCGACAGGCTGCCGCCGGCACCCACCGCGAGCGTGCTGCCGTTGCCGATCGTCGTGTTGCCGGTGTAGCTGCCCGCCCCCGTGAGCGTCGTGATCGACGGGCCGCTGACCGACAGATTGCCGCCGCCCGAAATCGCGCCGCCGAGGCCAAGATTGTTCGCGCCGCCGACCGTCAGCGTCGCGCCCGCGCCGAGATTCACCGCGTTGCCGAGCACCGTGCCGCCGACGTTCGTGCCGAGCGAGCCGCCCGCGCCGGTCACGTTCAACGCGCCCGTGCCGAGCGCCGAGCCATTGCCGGCGATCAAGCCGCCACCGCTCAGCGTCGTGCCGCCCGAGAACGTGTTCGCCCCGAGCAGCGTCGTCGTGCCGCTGCCGGTTTGCGCGAGGCCGCCGTTGCCGGCAATCACGCCGCCCAGGCTCAGATCGGCCGCGCCGTTCAGCCCGAGCGTCGCGCCCGCGCCGAGGTTCACCGCGTTGCCGAGCAAGGTACCGGCGACGTTCGTGGCAAGCGTGCCGCCCGCCCCGCTCACATTCAGCGCGCCGGTGCCGAGCGCCGCGCCGGTGCCGGCGATCAGTCCGCCTCCGCTCAGCGTCGTGCCGCCCGAGAACGTGTTCGCCCCGAGCAGCGTCGTCGTGCCGCTGCCGGTTTGCGCGAGCCCGCCGTTGCCGGCGATCGTGCCGCTCAGGCCGAGATCGTTCGCGCCGTTCAACCCCAGCGTGACACCGGCGCCGAGATTGACCGCATTGCCGAGCGTCACGCCCGGCACGCTCGCGCCGAGCGACGCCGAGCCGTTGACGTCGAGTGCGCCGAGGCCGAGCGCCGCGCCGCTGCCGACGACCAGGCTGCCGCCCGTCAGCGCGGTGCCGCCCGCATACGTGTTGTTGCCGGTCAGTGCCTGCGAGCCGGTGCCGGCAAGCGTCAGCCCGCCCGCCCCGCCGATGTTGCCCGCGAAGACGCCGCTGCCGCTGCCCGCGAGCGTCAGGTGGTTCGCACCGAGATCGATTGTCGAACCGGCGACACCCGACAGCGTGCCGATCGACTGCGGCGTGGTCGCACCGCTGATATTGAACTGCGCACCGGCACCGGTCAGGTTGACGGGGCTCGACGCGGCGAGGCTGCCGCCCGCGCCGATCGCGAGCGTGCCGCTGCCGATCGTGGTGCCGCCGGTAAACGTTTCGGCCGCGGTGAGCGTCGTTCTACCCGGGCCGTTCACGGACAGGCCGCCGCTACCGGAAATGATCCCGCCCAGCCCGACATCGTTCGGACCGCCAACCGTCAGCGCCGCGCCGGCGCCGAGCTGAATCGCGTTGCCGAGCACCGTGCCGCCGACGGTCGTGCCGAGCGAACCGCCCGCGCCGGTCACGTTCAGCGCGCCCGTACCCAGTGCCGCGCCGTTGCCGGCGAGGATGCCGCCACCGCTCAGCGTCGTGCCGCCCGAGAACGTGTTCGCGCCGGTCAGCGTCGTGATGCCCGAGCCGAGTTGCGCGAGACCGCCGCTACCGCCGATCACGCCGTTCAGGCCCAGATCGTTCGCGCCGGTCAATGCAAGCGTCGCGCCGGCGCCGAGGTTCATCGCGTTGCCCAGCGCGATGCCGTTCACGCTCGCGCCGAGCGCACCGCCCGCACCGGCGACGTTGAGCGCGCCGCTGCCGAGCGCCGTATTGCTGCCGGCGAGCAGCGTGCCGGCGCTCAGCGTCGTGCCGCCGCCGAAGGTGTTCGCGCCGGACAGCGTCGTCGTCCCCGTGCCGCTCAGCACGAGACCGCCGCTGCCGCCGATCGCGCCGCTCAGGCCGAGGTCGTTCGCGCCGTTCAGCGTCAGCGATGCGCCGTTCAAATTGATGCCGTTCGCGAGCGCCGCGCCGGCAGCCAGATCCGCGCTCAGCGAACCGCCGAGGCCGCTCACGTTCAACGCGCCGCCCACGCCGAGCGCCGTGTTGCCGCCGACGATCAGGCTGCCGCCGCCCGTCAGGCTCGCGCCGCCCGTAAACGTGTTCGCGCCGGACAGCGTCGTCGCGCCGGTGCCGCCGAGCGCGAGGCCGCCCGCGCCCGAGATCGCGCCGTTCAGGCCGAGATCGGCTGCGCCGTTCAGGCCGAGGGTCGCGCCCGCGCCGAGATTCACCGCGTTGCCCAGCACGGTGCCGGCGACGTTCGTCGCAAGCGTGCCGCCCGTGCCGGATACGTTCAGCGCGCCCGTGCCGAGCGCCGCGCCGTTGCCGGCGATCAACCCGCCACCGCTCAGCGCCGTGCCGCCCGTGAACGTGTTCGCCCCAAGCAGCGTCGTCGTGCCGGCGCCGCTTTGCGCCAGGTGGCCGCTCCCGCCGATCACACCGCCGAGGCTCAGGTCGGCCGCACCGTTCAGGCCGAGCGTCGCGCCCGCGCCGAGGTTCACTGCATTGCCGAGCAGCGTGCCGCCGACGCTCGTCGCGAGGGTGCCGCCCGCACCGGATACGTTCAGCGCGCCCGTGCCGATCGCCGCGCCGTTGCCGGCGATCAACCCGCCGCCGCTCAGCGCGGTGCCGCCCGAGAACGTGTTCACGCCCAGCAGCGTCGTCGTGCCCGTGCCGCTTTGCGCGAGGCCGCCGTTCCCGGCGATCGTGCCGCCGAGGCTCAGGCCGGCCGCGCCGTTCAAGCCCAGCGTGGCGCCAGCATCGAGATTCACCGCATTGCCGAGCAGCGTGCCGCCCACGTTCGTCGCCAGCGAGCCGCCCGCGCCGGTCACATGCAGCGCGCCGGTGCCGAGCGCCGCGCCGGTGCCGGCGATCAACCCGCCGCCGCTCAGCGCGGTGCCGCCCGAGAACGTGTTCACGCCCAGCAGCGTCGTCGTCCCCGCGCCGGTTTGCGCGAGACCGCCATTGCCGGCGATCGTGCCGCCGAGGCCGAGGTTGGCCGAACCGTTCAGGCCGAGCGTCACGCCGGTGTCGATATTCACTGCATTGCCGAGCAACGTGCCGCCGATGCTGGTGCCGAGCGTGCCGCCCGCGCTGCTCACGTTCAGCGCGCCCGTGCCGAGCGCCGTGCCGGTACCGACGACGAGCCCGCCGCCGCCCGTCAGATTCGTTCCGCCCGTGAACGAATTCGCGCCGTTCAGCGTCAGCGTGCCGGTGCCGCTCGCGTTCAGCGCGCCGCCACCGCCGATCGTGCCCGACAACGCGAGCCCGTTCGCGCCGTCGACCGTCAGGCTCGTGCCGAGCGCCACGTTGTTGAGGAGGTTCACGCCGGCCGCGCCGGCCTCGAGCGTGCCGCCGCCGGCCACGATCGTGCCGGTGCCCAGGGCCCCGGCGCCGTGGACGATCGCGGTGCCGCCGGTCAGCGACGCGTTCGTCGCGGTCGATGCGCCGGTGAGGTCCCACGTGCCGCCCTGCACGCCGAGGTTGTTGAAGTTGCCGTACGTATCGACTGCAATGGTGCCGTTCGCCGGGCTGCCGACAGCCGTGTTCAGTTGCAGGTTGAGCGTGTTGTTGCCGCCCAGCCCGGCATCGACGCCGAGCCCGACCGACGACCCGGTCTGCGCATTGAACGTGTTCGACGTGCCGAGGGCCGCGCCCAGCGACACGTTGCCGGTGACGGTGCCGGCGTTGGTGAACGTGTTCCCCGCGCCCGGCGTCCCGCTGGGCGCGAGCACCACCGAACCGTTGATCGCGCCGCCGCTCGCGTTGGTGAAGTTGACCTGTGCGCCGCCCGACGTGGTCACGACCTGCGCGGTCGGGCCTGCGCTGAAGCCCAGCAAGCCGGTCGTACCGATCGTGCCGGCATTCGTGATGTTCGTCGTGCCGCCCGTGCCGTTGTATACCGTCAACGCCGGCCCGTTGAGCAGCGAGCTCGTCGACCCCATCATCACGCCCGAGCTGGCGTTCGTGACGTTGACGGTGCTCGCCGACCCGACATTGCCGACCACCGTGCCGTTCGACACGAGGCTCAACCCGGACAACGCGGGGTCGATCCTGCCGTTGTTGGTCAGCGTGACGCCGCTGCCGGTCAGCGACAGCGCGGTGCCGCCGAGCAACGGCACCACGGATACGGTCGCGAGCGGCGCAACGGTCAGGTTGAGATTGTTGGTGCCGTTCGAATAGGACGTGGTGGCTCCGGTACAACTGACGGTCGTCGTTCCGGTGCAGGCGGCCAGCGCGTCGACGGGGACGATCCCGGCACCGACCAGCGCGACCAGCATGCCGGTCGGGACGAGGAGTTTCGGACGTGCTTCCGCGCGCTTTTTGTTCGAGCCCATGCGCATACGCATAATCACACCTTCCCATAAGAGAATCGACGACACCGGGTATTGCCTCGACGCATTTAAAATGCCGAAGACAAATACTGGAATTCGCTATTCGATGTTTTTTAGAAAAACACCGCCCCGTCACCAATCCGAAGTGGTTGACTGGATTAAAAACCAATGAGAATGAATCGCTGAGTATTATTGAATCGGCATATTTTACTTTTAAGCCCCCTTCGTCACCCGGTAAGTTTTTCGCTAATCAGAAACAGTTGTTTTCATATAGCCGGAAGCACTGCCCGGGGGAGCACAGTCGAACCCCGTCCGTCCCTGCAGGCCAACACCGCCTCCCCGCCGAAATCCCGTATGTACGGAGCCTTCCGCCCGACAATCAAACGCCGGACCTGCCCGGTCGGACAACCGTACCGCCGTCGCCCCGCCTACCCGTTCGTCAGTACCTGCCGTCCGATTCTCATGTCTCCAGGCGTGATCGCGAGACAAATATAGGCTCGACTCGCAAACGTTTTCCATGGGCCGGATATTTTTTTGGCAAAACTCAACATTCTTTCATCCCGATTAACTCATTTTCGCCCGAGATGAAAATGATTCTCTTTAAGTAAATCACGAAAATCATTAAGAAAGGCAAAAAAATCAAATTCCCGGATGCCGAATTTTTAGCGGATCTGCTCTAATTGATTCAGATCCGCCGCATTGCCTTTCCGATTCGCGGGCGATAACGAGGTGTCCAAGGGAGAACTTCACGATGGTGACGTTGAACATCAACAACCGGCCGGCCGAGATCGATGCCGATCCGTCGACGCCGGTGCTCTGGGTGCTGCGCGACAACCTCGGGCTGACCGGCACCAAGTTCGGCTGCGGCACCGGCGACTGCGGCGCGTGCACCGTTCATGTCGACGGCCGGGCGGCCCGAAGCTGCACGCTGGCGCTGTCGGCGGTCGGCAGTGCGCGCATCACGACGTCCGAACATCTCGCCGACGATGCGCTCGGCAAGGCCGTCCTCGACGCGTGGCTCCGGCACGACGTCGCGCAATGCGGCTACTGCCAGAGCGGCCAGATGATGAGCGCGGCTGCCCTGCTGCGCGGCAACAAGGCGCCGACCGACGCCGACATCGATCGCGCGATGGCCGGCAACCTGTGCCGCTGTGCGACCTACCAGCGCATCCGCGCCGCGATTCACGATGCGGCCAGCGCGCTTGCCTGAGCCTGCCGGGAGACATTGATCATGCGTATTCGCACTGCCGGGCGCCCGGCGAGCACCGACGCCCCCCACCCCGACGCTTCGCCGGTCGCCGGAACAGGTTCTCCGACGCTCGGCCGGCGCGGCTTCCTGAAGCTCACGATGGCGGCGAGCGGCTGCCTTGCACTGGGCATCGCGCCGACCCGGGCCACGGCCGAAGCCGGCAAAGCCCTTCCGTCTTCGCCACCGCAAGCATTCCTGATCATCGCGCCGGACAACACGGTGACGATCGCCGTCAACCGGACGGAATCCGGCCAGGGCGTCAGCACCGCGCTGCCGATGGCGCTGGCCGACGAACTGGATGCCGACTGGCGCAACGTACGCACCGTGCTCGCACCGGCCGGCGAGCCGTACAAGGACCCGGTGACGGGCATCCAGATGACCGGCGGCGCGACGTCGGTCAATCACTCGTTCGCGCAATATCGCGAACTCGGCGCGTCCGCGCGCGCGATGCTCGTCGCCGCGGCCGCGCGGCGCTGGAACGTCGATCCCGCCGCGTGCCGCACCGCGAACGGTGTCGTGACGGCCGGCAACCGCAGCGCGACCTACGGCGAACTGGCGCCCGACGCGATGGCGATGCCGGTGCCGCAGCGGGTGCCGTTGAAATCGCCGGACCAGTTCCGCATCATCGGCAAGCCGACACCGCGCATCGACGCACGCGCGATGCTCGACGGCACGCTCAAGTACGGAATGGACTGGCGCCTGCCGGACATGAAGGTGGCCGTGGTCGCGCGCCCGCCGCGCTTCGGCGGGCAGGTCGCGAGCTACAACGCGGCCGCGGCCCGGGCGGTCAAGGGCGTGGTGGAAGTCGTCGAGATCCCGGTCGACCGCGGCGGCACCGGCGTGGCCGTCATCGCCGATGGGTACTGGCCGGCCAAACTCGGGCGCGATGCGTTGCAGGTCACATGGAAGGACAGCGGGTCGAGCGTGTCGTCAGCGGAACAGATGCGCGCTTACAAGCAGCTCGCCGCCTCGCCCGGCACCGTGGTGCGGACAGCGTCGAGCGGCAGTGCGCCGCCACCGGCAACACGGATTCAGAAGGATTACGAATTTCCGTATCTCGCGCATGCGCCGATGGAGCCGCTCAGCTGTACGGTGGACGTCGGCCCGGCGAGCTGCGCGTGCGGGATCAAGATCTGGGGCGGATCGTCGCTGCAGACGGCCGATCGCGCCGCGGTCGCGAAGGCGCTCGGCGTGGCGCCGGCCAAGGTCCAGATCTTCACGATGACGTCGGGCGGCGACTACGGCCGGCGTTCGACGCCGACGTCGGACTACGTGGTCGAAGCCGCGCGCGTATCCGCCGCCTATCTGGCCGCCGGCCACCTCGGCCCGGTCAAGACGATCTGGACGCGCGAGGACGATCTGCGCGGCGGCTATTACCGCCCGATGGTGCTGCATCGCGTCGACATCGGCGTGGACGGCAGCGGCGCCGTGCGCGACTGGCAGCACGTCGTCGTCGGCCAGTCGGTGCTGAAGGGTTCGCCGCTCGAGCGCACGACGATTCGCAAGGGTGGCGTCGACCCCGCGCTGACCGAAGGCGTCGCCGACAGCCCGTACGGCTTTCCGATGCAGGTGTCGGTCCATCAGACGGACGCGGACGTGCCGGTCCAGTCGTGGCGCTCGGGCGGCCATACGCATACGGCATTCGTGATGGAGACGCTGGTCGACGAGCTCGCGCACGCGGCGCGACAGGACCCGGTCGCGTATCGGATGGCACGGCTGTCCGGTCCCGAGCACGCGCCCCATCGCCAGGCGCTCGCGCTCGCCGTCGACAAATCCGGCTACGGCACGCGCACGCTGCCTGCCGGGCACGCATGGGGCACGGCCATGCACGAATCGGCCGGGACGGTCGTGGCCTACGTGACGGAGGTCTCGATCGAAGCGCAGCAACCGCGCGTGCATCGCGTGACGGCCGGCGTGTATGCGGGCCGCATCGTCAACCCGACCGGCGCGGAAGCGCAGATCCAGGGCGGCGCGCTGTTCGGCCTCGCGACGACGAAGCCGGGCTTCGCGATCGACGTCGACCATGGCGCGGTGCGCAACGCCGGTTTCGCCGACTATCCACCCGTGCGCATGCAGGAAGCGCCGCCGGTGGATGTCTTCTTCGTTCCGTCGGACGCCCATCCGACCGGGTTGAGCGACGCCGGCGTGCCGCCGATCGCACCAGCGGTGGCCAACGGTGCGTTCGTCCTGACCGGCGAGCGGCTGCATGCGTTGCCGTTCGCGCCGATGCTGGTCGCGGCAGCCGCCCCGGCGATGCCGGCGGCCCCCGCGGCAGCCGTCGACGACGATCCGTACGGCGACCTGGCGGCCGGCGGCTGCCGGATGCCGCGCAAGGCCAAGCCGGCCGCGTTGAAGCCCAGGACCGGTCAGAGCCAGGCAGGCGTCGGCCAGGCCCCGTCGATGCCGAAATTCCTGCGGCCGAAACGACGCGCCGGCATCCCGTGCATCGACGATCTGAAGAAAGGCACGGTGTGACGTAGACGATCCGGCCAGCGGCTGCGCCCGGCACGCCGGCCGGGCCAGGCGCAGCCGCATGGACCATCGCGACGGCGGGACAGCGCGCCCGCCGTCGCGTTCACCCCCGCGCGCGCCGCATCCTGAGCGTGGCCGACGGCGATTCGCCGAACGCGCGCTTGTACTCGATCGCGAACCGCCCGAGGTGCGCGAAACCCCATTTCAGCGCGATATCGGTGACCGACGCGAGCCCCGGCGTATCGTCGGCCAGCAGTTCGTCGCGTACATGTTGCAGCCGCAACTGCCGCACGAAGCCCATCGGCGTGATGCCGTGGCGATTGCGAAAGCCGGCGAACAGCGTGCTCGGGCTGACGCCGGCGAGATCGGCGAGCCGTTCGATCGTCAGCGGCTCGTCGAGATGCGCGCGAATGTATTCCTCGACGCGCCGCACGTAGAACGGCGCGAGCGCCGTCGGCAGGCGCCGCGTGCCGTCGCGTGCGCTGTTCGAGTGGCCGTGCAGCAGCAGGTTGAGCAGCGTCGATTCGAGCTGCTCGAACGCAAGCGGATGACGCAACGGATGCGCGTCCGTCGCGATCGCGCCGGCGAGCACCGGCAGCAATTGCGCGAGACAGGTGCCCTGCGGCGACGCCAGGCTGAATTCCGGTTCGAATTCGACGCTCGCACGCCGGTCGTCGCCGAAATGCCGCTGCGCGTGGCGCTCCATCACTTCACGCTCGATGCGCAGGATCACCTGCGGGCACGCATCGCCCCAGCGCATCTTCAACGGCAGCGTCGGCGAAAGCAGCGACGCGGTGCCCGGCGACGACACGAAGCGCGTCGCGCCGCATTCGATCTCGGCGTCGCCGCGCAGCGGAATCTGCAGCAGGAAGAAATGCTCGAGCGGCCCCGGCTCGATGCTGACGCCGCCACCGTAATCGAGCAGGTTCAACGACAGGTTGCCCCAGCGCGCATGGTGCATGCAGCTGTGCAGCGCACGCGATTCGCCGGTCGGCGTGAGCCGGTGCGGCTTGAACACATCGGCCACGCGTGCGCGCACCTCGTCGACGTCGTTCGACTGCAGCAGCAGCGTGTCGTGATTGAAACAGGCGGCATCGGCCAGCCAGCCGGTTTCGAAAAATTGCGCCATCGAAGTTCTCCCGTCGTGCTCGATCGCACTCGCGCCGTGCATGCATTCCCGCTATCGGGGAATGCGTCGCACGATCCGGACAGCGCCCGGAGTATCCGGACAGTCCGTCCTACGAAACACGCAAGTCCCGCGCAAGCCACGCAAGAAGCGGACCGTTCGCGCATCGTAGAAAACTGTGCGGGCGTTCCGCATCCGCACATACCCGCACTCGGCCCCGGCCCGCCGGCCTGCGGCAGCCGCTGCCGCAGGTTTCCGGAATTCGCGGATACCGGCCGAAGAAAGCGGATAGAAACGCCCATTTCGGCCGCCAATACTGGGCCGTCACCGAAACCAACCGCATGGAGGGACCCATGAACGGACGTCACATCGAGATTCCAGCGCCGGAAGGCGGCGCATTCCGCGCGTACCTGAGCACGCCGGCCGGCGGCACCGGGCCGGGCATCGTGCTCTGTCACGAGATCTTCGGCGCGAACGCGACGATGCGCGACGTGGCCGACTATTACGCCGAGGAAGGCTATACGGTGCTCGTGCCGGACCTGTTCTGGCGCCAGGCCCCGGGCATCGAGCTCGGTGATACGGCGGCCGATTTCGAGCGCGCGATGGCCCTTTATCGCGAATACGACGAAAACAAGGGCGTCGAGGACATCGGCGCCGCGCTGGCCGTGCTCCGCCGGCGGCCGGAATGCACGGGCGAAGCCGGCGTGCTCGGCTACTGCCTCGGCGGCAAGCTCGCGTATCTCGCCGCGTGCCGGCTGCCGGGCGTGGCTGCGGCGGTCAGTTACTACGGCGTGGGCATCGAGCACGCGCTGGACGAAGCCGCGCACCTGCACGGGCGGCTCGTGCTGCAGATCGCGGAGCTGGACCGCTTCTGCCCGCCCGACGCGCAGCAGCGCATCGCGGCTGCGCTGGCGGGTCGCGACGGCGTCGAAGTCTACGTCTACCCCGGCGTCGATCACGCATTCGCTCGCGCCGGCGGCGATCATTTCGACAAGGCCGCCGCGGTCATGGCCCACCAGCGCGCGATCGCCGCGTTCCGCGCCGCGCTCGGCCCGCGCTACGACCTGTCCGCGCTGTGGGAAACGCACCTGAAGCACGAGTTCGACACGCGCAACGTCGACGCGACGATGGCCACGATGGTCGCCGAGCCGTACGTCAACCATATTCCGACGCTGACGGGCGGCGTCGGCCACGACGAACTGAAGCGCTTCTACACGCATCACTTCGTGCATGCGAACCCGCCCGACACGACGATCACGCCGATCTCGCGCACGATCGGCGCGAGCCAGATCGTCGACGAGCTGCTGTTCCGCTTCACGCACACCACCGAGATCGACTGGATGCTGCCGGGCGTCGCGCCGACCGGCAAGCGTGTCGAGATTCCGCTCGTCGCGATCGTCAAGTTTCGCGGCGACAAGCTCTATCACGAGCACATCTACTGGGATCAGGCGAGCGTGCTCGTGCAGATCGGCCTGCTCGACCCGGCCGGCCTGCCGGTCGCGGGCGTCGACACGGCCCGCAAGCTGCTCGACGAAACCGTGCCGTCGAACGGCCTGATGCGCCGCTGGCACGACAGCACGCCATCGACGGGTGCGCACTGACGCGGCCCTTCCCTCACCCCACGATTCCCGGAGACACTCCATGAATGCCCTTGCTGGCAAAGTCGCGCTCGTTACCGGCGGCGCCACGCTGATCGGCGCCGCGGTCGCGCAGGACCTGAGCCGCGCCGGTGCGTGCGTCGCGATCCTCGATCTCGATGCGGACAACGGCGCACGCGTGGCCGCGTCGCTCGGCGAACGGGCGCTGTTCCTCGCGCTCGACATCACCGACGATCGCGCGATCGAGCGCGCGGTCGCGACGATCGTCGAGCGGTTCGGCGCGATCGACGTGCTCGTCAACCTCGCGTGCAGCTATGTCGACAACGGCATCCACGCGACCCGCAACGACTGGCTCGCCGCGATGGACGTCAACGTCGTGTCGGCCGCGATGCTCGCGAAGGCCGTGCATCCGCACATGGCCCGGCGCGGCGGCGGCGCGATCGTGAACTTCAGCTCGATCTCCGCGCAGTGCGCGCAAACCGGCCGCTGGCTGTATCCGACCTCGAAGGCCGCGATCCGCCAGCTCACGCGCAGCATGGCGATGGATCTCGCGCCCGATCGCATCCGCGTCAACTCGGTATCGCCGGGCTGGACCTGGTCGCGCGTGATGGACGAGATGACGCACGGCGACCGCGCAAAGACCGATCGCGTCGCCGCGCCGTTCCACCTGCTCGGGCGCGTCGGCGATCCGTCGGAAGTCGCGCAGGTCGTCACGTTCCTGTGCAGCGACGCGGCGAGCTTCGTGACCGGCGCCGACTACGCGGTGGACGGCGGCTATGCCGCGATGGGCCCCGAACAGGCGGTGCCGGCGATTCCGCGGCTCGCGGAGTGACCGTGCCGCACCGCCGCTTCCTCCAATCATGACGGCCGCTACGCAACCAACCAAGGACCTTCCCATGAGACGCATCGCTATCGTCGGCGCCGGCCAGTCCGGCCTGCAACTCGCCTTCGCCCTGCTCGACCAGGGCTACCACGTCACGCTCGCGACCAACCGCGATGCGGAGCAGATCCGCACGGGCAAGGTCATGTCGAGCCAGTGCATGTTCCACACGTCGTTGCAGATCGAGCGCGATCTCGGCCTGAATACGTGGGAGGAAGCGTGCCCGGCCGTCGAAGGCATCGGCATCGCGGTGCCGCACCCGGACGGCCACGGCCGCAAGGCGATCGACTGGTCGTCGCGCCTCACCCGCTACGCGCAGTCGGTCGACCAGCGCGTGAAGATGGCCGACTGGCTCGACGGCGTGCGCCGCCGCGGCGCGGACGTGCGCATCGCCGACATCGGCGTGCCCGAACTCGAGGCACTCGCGCGCAGCCACGACCTCGTGCTGCTCGCGGCCGGCAAGGGCGACATCGTCGGCCTGCTCGGCCGCGACGATGCGCGCAGCCCGTTCGACCGCCCGCAGCGCGCACTGGCCCTCACCTACGTGAAAGGGATGACGCCGAGCGAGCCGTATTCGCGCGTACGCTTCAACCTGCTGCCGGGCATCGGCGAGTATTTCGTGTTTCCCGCGCTGACCACCACGGGCCCATGCGAAATCATGGTGTTCGAAGGCATCCCGGGCGGCCCGCTCGACTGCTGGGCCGACGTGAAGACGCCCGAGCAGCATCTGGACCGCAGCCTGTCGTTCCTGCAGCAGTACGTGCCGTGGGAATTCGAACGCTGCCGCGACGTCGAACTCACCGATCCGAACGGCACGTTGGCCGGACGTTTCGCGCCGACCGTGCGCAAGCCGTTCTTCCGGCTGCCGTCGGGCCGCACCGTGTTCGGGATGGCCGATGCGGTGGTCGTCAACGATCCGATCACCGGCCAGGGCTCGAACAACGCCGCGAAATGCGCGAACGCGTATTTCGACGCGATCGTCGCGCGCGGCGCCGCGCCGTTCGGCGAAGACTGGATGCAGCAGACCTTCGAAGGCTACTGGGCCTATGCGCAGCATGTCGTGCGCTGGACCAACTCGCTGCTCACCCCGCCGCCGCCGCACATCCTCGAACTGCTCGGCGCGGCCGGCCAGTCGCCGTCGCTCGCGAAAACGATCGTCGACGGCTTCGACGATCCGCGCCGGTTCGCGCCGTGGTGGTTCGAGCCGTCGGCCTGCGCGGCGCTGATCCGCGAACACAGCGTGCGTGCGGAGTAACCGCCATGGAAACGACCGTTACCGACCGTGCGGCCCTCGACCCGATGCAATTGCGCGCCGCGTTCGGGCAGTTCCCGACCGGCGTCACCGTGATCACCACGTGCGCGGCCGACGGGCGCAAGGTGGGCCTCACCGCGAATTCGTTCTCGTCGCTGTCGCTCGATCCGCCGCTCGTGCTGTGGAGCCTGCGCAAGGTCGCGCCGAGCCGCCCGGATTTCGTCGCGGCCACGCACTTCGCGATCAACATCCTCGCGCACGACCAGATCGACCTATCGCGGCGCTTCGCGACGCCCAGCGCCGACAAGTTCGACGGCGTGCCGCACGTGGCATCGGAAAGCGGCGGCGTGCCGTGCCTCGGCGGCGCGAGCGCGCGCTTCGTGTGCCGCAACGTCGGCCACTACGAAGGCGGCGACCACCTGCTCTTCATCGGCGAGATCGAACGGTTCGACGCATTCGGCAAGGCGCCGCTCGTGTTTCATGCCGGCCAGTATCGCGCGATCGCCGATCATCCCGATCTTTCACGCGCCTTTTAATTAGTCATACAAACAAATAACCAGGAGGTGGTGAACATGAAACTCGGATCTCGCCTGCTCGTCGCCGCAGGCTTCGCGATCGCCGGCCTCGCCGGCCACGCGCCGGCCCACGCGGCCGACCTGCCCGCGGTCAACCTCGGCATGACCAGTTTCCTCGACGGGATGCCGCCGGCCGGCGCCGGCTGGTACGGCACGCAATACCTGCAGTACTACACGGCCGGCCGCGTCAACGACAATGCGGGCAACAAGGTCGGGCTGCCGAAGCAGGACATCGACCTGTTCGCCGGCTTGAGCCAGCTCGTCTATCAGTCGCCGCTGACGTTCGCGGGCATGCATCCGGGCCTCGACGTAATCCTGCCGTGGATTGCGTCCGCGCGCACCGACGATGGCATCGGCAACGTCGCGCTGAATGCGCGCGCCGGCTTCGGCGATCTGCTGATCGGCCCGTTCATCCAGTTCGACCCGGTGATGGGCACGCAGGGCCCGCGCTTCGCGCAGCGCGTCGAATTCCAGTTCATCGTGCCGACCGGCGCGTACGATCCGTCGCGCGCGATCAATCCCGGCAGCCATTTCTGGTCGTTCGATCCGTACTGGGCCGCGACGCTGTGGCTCACGCCGAAATGGACCGTGTCGTGGCGGCTGCACTATCTGTGGAACGCGACCAACCATCAGCCGGCCACGGCACTCGGCCCCGACGTGACGTCGACGCAGGCCGGCCAGGCGCTCCACGTGAACTTTGCGACCGAGTACGAAGTGCGGCCCGGCCTGCGGCTGGGGCTCAACGGCTACTGGCTGCGCCAGACCACCGACATGAAGGCCAACGGGCAGGACGTGCCGGGTACGCGCGAGGCCGTGTTCGCGATCGGGCCGGGGGCGATGGTCAGCTTCTCGCCGCACGATCACCTGCTGTTCAACGCGTACTTCGAGACCTATGCGCGCAACCGGCCGCAGGGCACGCGGATGGTGCTGCGCTACGTGCATCACTTCCAGTGACGCGCGCCGCGCCGGCCGCCCCGCCACGGGGCGCCGCCGCTTCAACGGGTTAGCAGTAGGGGGCAGCCGTGAAGGCGGTGGACTACGGCTTGTTCCATGGCCGACCATGGGTCCAGGATGCATTGACGCCGCTATGGTCGACCTGTCTCGCGGCGCCGCCTGGGGAGGGAGCCTCCATGAAGCCTGTTGCCGTGCCGGCCGCCGGATGGCCACCGCGTGGCCCCGGGGCCGGCACATCCGGCCTTTATCGATGCGCGCGCAGCCGCATCCGCGCGCCGCTCACGGCGCGACGCCAACGAACGTCGGCAGCAGCACGCGATAGACGTGAATCATCGCCGGGCCGAGCAGCACCATCATCAGCGCGGGAAAGATGCAGAAGATCAGCGGAAACAGCAGCTTCAGCGCGATCTTCGCCGCGCGTTCCTCCGCGCGCATCCGGCGCCGCGTGCGCAGCATGTCCGACAGCACGCGCAGCGATTCGCTGATGCTCGTGCCGAACCGGTCGGCCTGGATCAGCATCGCGCAGAACGATTCGATGTCCTCCACGCCGGTGCGCAGCGCGAGATTGCGCAGCGCCGTCTCCTTCGTGAAGCCGGAGCGCATCTCGAGCAGCAGCAGGTCGAGTTCGCTCGCGACCACCTCGCTGCGAAACCGCAGCTCCTCGCTCACCTTCATCAGCGCCGCGTCGAGCCCGAGGCCGGCTTCGACGCACACCGTCAGCAGGTCGAGCGCGTCCGGAAAATCCTCGAAGATCTTCCGCTGGCGCACCTTGACCCGCTGCGACAGCACGATGTTCGGAATGTAATAGCCGATGCCGGCGAGCGCGACGAGGATCAGCGACAGCAGCGCACGCTCGTCGCCGAGCGACGTGGTGATCAGCGCCAGCAGCGCGGCGCACGGCAGGCCGAGCGCGAGCATCGTCTTCGCGGTGAAATACACCGCGGCCGCGCTCTGGTTGCGCCATCCGGCATTCATCAGCCGGATGCGCAACGGCGAATTCTCCCAGCCCTCCTTCGGCACCGACAGCTTCGAGATCGGGCTGGACAGCTCGACCAACTTCGCGACCCAGCGCGACGCCATGTCGTCGCCGTCTCCCGGGCCGGCGACGCCGCCCGCCCCGGTCCCGCCGGCCTGCTGGAGCCGGCGCTGGATGCCGCGCGGCGAGAACAGCAGCATCGCGACGAGCACGCCGCCGGCCACGAAGATGAACAAGCCGCCCAGCATCACGGCCTGGACCACGCTCAGGTTTTGCATGACAACCTCGCAACGGTTCGTTATTCGGCTCGCGCGTCAGACGCGAATGCGCACGATACGGCGGATCCAGAACAGGCCGAACAGCATCGACACCAGCATCGTGCCGACCATCCGGATCCCCGCCGGGTCCTCCCAGAGCACCGACAGGAATTCGCGGTTCAGCAGCGCCATCACCGCCGCGGTGCCGAACGGCAAGAGCCCGAGAATCCACGCCGACAGCCGCCCTTCCGCCGACAGCACGCGCACCTTGTCGAACAGCTTGAAGCGCTCGCGGATCAGCCCGGCGATGCTCTCGAGCAATTCGGCCAGGTTGCCGCCCGTCTCGCGCTGGATCAGCACCGCGATCACGAAGTAGCGCAGGTCCTGCACCGGCACGCGCGTCGCGAGATTCGTCAGCGCGTCGTGCAGCGACACGCCGTAGTTGACCTCGTCGAACGTGACGCGGAATTCGCCGCCCATCGGCTCGGAAAACTCGTCGCCGACCATCCCGAGCGTGCTCGTGAACGAATGGCCGGAACGCAGCGCGCGCGCGATCATGTCGCAGATGTCCGGCAACTGCCGCTCGAGCTTGCGCATCCGCTTGGCGCGGCAGCGCAGCACGTACGTCATCGGCAGCCACCCGGCGACCAGCGCGACCGGCACCGCGGCGAGTTGCGGCAAGCGGGCGAAACTCGCCACGAACCACGCGAGGGCCGCGAACGTCGCACTGAGCGTGATCAGCTTCGGCAGCGTCCAGTCGAGGCCCGACTGCTGGATCACGAGATCGAGCGCATGCACGCGCGGCAGGCGCAGCAGCAGCCGGTCGAACGGCTTCGACTCGTCGAGCATGCGCTTCTTCAGGATCGACAGCCGCTCCTGCTGGACGTTGCCGCCGGCCGACATCGCGCGAATGCGCGATTCGATCCGGCGCGCGGCGGCGCCGTGCCGCGCGTTCCACCATTGATAGATGCCCTCGATCGACAGCACGACCGCGACGAAGGTAAGAATCACAAAACCGTAAAAGATCGCATTCATGAGGCCTCCCCGGCAGCGCACGGCGCCCTGGCGTCAGTCCGTCTCGTAATGCACGGACGGGTCGTACAGCGAATCCGGCAGGTTGATGCCGAATGCCTGCAGCCGCTCGGCGAACTTCGGCCGCACGCCGGTCGCGCAGAAGTGGCCGCGCACCGAGCCGTCGCGGTCCACGCCCGTGCGCTTGAACGTGAAGATCTCCTGCATGTTGATGATGTCGCCTTCCATCCCGGTCAGTTCCTGGATGCTGACGATCTTGCGCTTGCCGTCGGTCAGGCGCGCCGCCTGCACGACCACCGAGATCGCCGACGCGATCTGCTGGCGCATCGTCTTCGGCGGCAGCGTCAGGCCGGACACGCTGACCATGTTCTCGAGGCGCGTCAGCGCGTCGCGCGGCGTGTTCGCATGGATCGTCGCGAGCGAGCCTTCGTGGCCGGTGTTCATCGCGTTAAGCATGTCGAGCGCTTCGGCACCGCGCACTTCGCCGAGGATGATGCGGTCCGGGCGCATCCGCAGCGCGTTGCGCACCAGCGTGCGCTGCGTGATCTCGCCCTTGCCCTCGATGTTCGGCGGGCGCGTCTCGAGCCGCAGTACGTGCGGCTGCTGCAGTTGCAGCTCGGCGGCGTCCTCGATCGTCACGATCCGCTCGTTGCGCGGAATGAAGCCGGACAGGATGTTGAGCAGCGTCGTCTTGCCGCTGCCCGTGCCGCCCGACACCAGCACGTTCACCTTCGCGCGCGACAGCGCGTCGAGCAGCTCGGCCATCGGCGGCGTCAGGCTGTGGAAGCGCACCAGGTCGTCCATCTTCAGCGGGTTGACCGCGAAGCGCCGGATCGACATCAGCGGCCCGTCGATCGCGGACGGCGGGATGATCGCGTTCACGCGCGAACCGTCCGGCAGCCGGGCGTCGACCATCGGGCTCGATTCGTCGATGCGGCGCCCGACGCGCGACACGATCTTCTCGATCACCTTCATCAGGTGCGCGTCGTCGTAGAACGTCACGTCGGTCAGTTCGAGCTGGCCGCAGCGCTCGACGTAGACCTGCCGGTACGTGTTCACGAGGATGTCGGAAATGCCGGGGTCGCGCAGCAGCGCTTCGAGCGGACCGAAGCCGAACATCTCGTCGTACACGTCGATCGCGAGCTGGCGCCGTTCGATGTCGTTCGCCGGCAGCCGCTCCTCGTCGAGGATGCGCGCGATCAGCGCGCCGATTTCCATGCGGATCTGATCCTGATGCAGCCGGGACAGGCGCTCGAGCTCGACGCGCTCGAGCACCGCCAGGTGAATGTCGCGGCGCAGCTTCTGGTATGCGTCGCGCACCGACGAATGCGCCGGGCCGGCCGCTTCGCTGGCCGCCAGCGGCTGGGCCCGGTGCAAGGACATCTGTTCGCGCAATGACATGATGGTTCCCCGAAAGAATTACATCGACTTGAGCTTCGGCGTGGCCTTGCGGCCGAACAGCCGGGACATCAACGGTTCGCTGTGCGTCGCGCCGCGTCCCGCGCGCACTTCGCCGTCGACGAGTTGCTTCGCACAGCCCTGCAACGCCCGGACGACCGCCGAGCCGCGCGCGAGCCGCGACACCGGATGGCCCTGGTTGATCGCTTCGAGCACGGTGTCGGCGTCGTCCGGAATCGTGCAGGCCGCGTGCAGGCCGAGCACTTCCTCGAGCGCGGTGCGGGTCCGCTCGCTCGCGCGGGTCGTGCGGTTCACGATCAGCCGCAACTGGTCGGTCGAGTAGCCGAGCGACACGAGAATTTCCAGCAGCCGGCGGCCGGCGCGCACGTGCGGCATCGCGGGCTGCAGCACGATCTGGATCTGGTCGCTGCGATCGAGCGCGACCATCGACAGCGGGTTGATGCCGACGCCGACGTCGAAGATCACGAAGTCGTAGCGCGGCGCGGCGACGCCGAGAATCCATTCGAGCGCGTCCTCGCGCATCTCGGCGGCCTTGACCGGGTCGCCGGCGCCCGCCAGCACGTGAAAGTTTTCCGTCACGTGCGCGACGCTCGCGTCGAGAAACGCGCCGTCGAGCCGCTCGATCTGCGCGCACAGCTGCGGCAGCGTCGACGGCGGCGTTTCGTCGCTGACGAGGAATGCCGCGTCGGCGAACTGCTGGTTCAGGTCGATCAGCAGCACGCGGCGCTTGAAGCCCTCCGCGATCTCGAACGCGATGTTGCCGGCCGCGAAGCTCGTGCCGACCCCGCCCTTGCACGACATGAACGACACGATCCGCGTGTCGTCGGTATCGCGCCGCGTGCTTTGCGCCGCCGCCCGCCCGAGCGCGTTGCCGAGCGCCTGCGGATCGAGCGGCCACTGCAGCACGTCGCGGGCGCCCGCGCGCATCGCGTCGAGCAGCACGTGCGGCGATGCGTCGGCCGTCACGAGGATGCAGGTCAGGCCCGCATGCGCACGGCAGATGCGCTCGATCGCCGACAGCTCGGATGGATCGAGCGACGTGCCGTCGATCAGCAGGATGTCGAACGCATCGAGCCCGTCGGTGCGATGCTCGATCTGCGACGGGCGGCCGGTGGCGCGCGTCGTGCGATAGCGTCCGCAGTCGGCCACGAGACGCGCGATCTGCGTGAGCCGCGCGGTATCGTCGGAAGCTACGAGGATGTTGATCATGTCGTGTGCCTCGTCTTTTCGATTAGTTGCAGGCGGAGCCGCCCGTCGCGGAATTCAGGCTTTCGCGCGGCAGCGTCGTCGTGAACGGCGGCATCCTGACCGTGACGTTCATGAACGGGATCATGGTCTTGACGGTGACGTTCGTGACGCTCACCGTCACGAACGAGCACGTGTTCACGTCGCAGCTCGACGGCGTGTAGTTGACCGACACGTTCGCGCTCGACAGCAGCGGCAGCAGCGATCGCACGCGCTTCACGACACCCGCGGCGTTCACGTCGCAGACCACCGCGGTGCGCGCGCCGAGACGCACGGCCTCGCTCGCGGTGTTCCAGTAGAACAGCACGCGGCCGAACTCGAAGATGCCGATCAGCAGCATGATCAGCACCGACGCGATCAGCGCGAATTCGACGATCGCCACGCCGCGCTGCGCGCGCCGGCGGGACAGCGGAAAATGGCGCGCGTTCATGACACCTGCCTCATCACGGTGACGATGTTGCCGAAGGTGATCGACGGCAGCCACGGGTACGCGGGGATCGGCTGGTACTGGTAGCCCGAGATCTTCACTTCGACGACGTTGATCGCGCCCGTGGCCGTGCCGCTCGCCGCGTTGTTGTTCGAATCGTAGGTCGGCAGGTTCGCGAACTGCGCCGGGTCGGACGCATCGCTGCAGCCGGTCGTGCGCTGCGCGTCGCAGATCGTGACCATCGACGTCGTGAGCCCGGGCACCAGCTCGGTGCCCGACGAGCCGCACGTCGTGCTGCCGTACACGACGAGGCACTGCGCCTGCGACACCGGATACGCGCTGTCGGTCGGCAGCCAGACCGACAGGTAGCGTGCCGCGTCGCGCGTGGCCTTGGTCAGCGTCTCGTACTGGTAGATCGCGCGACCGAACTCGGCCACGCCCGTCGCGAGCATGATCATCGGCATCAGCACGAGCGCGAACTCGACGGCGACGACGCCACGGGTGCGCGAACGACGAATCGGCGGCTTCTTCATGATCGTCTCTCCGCTATTGAACGAGCATCGGCACCTGGGTGCCCGACGCACTGCCGCTGCCGGGCAAGCCATGCGTCGCGCACGGGTTGTTGCCCGAGACCGACGAGCCGAGGTATTCGAGGTGCGCGACGACGGCGCCGCTGCCGGCGCTGAACGGGAGCGGATCGAGCATCAGCACGCAATCCCATTGCGTGACGTGCACCTTGCCGCTGCTGCCCTTCAGCGTCGAACAGTCGCCTTCCGGCGCGAGCGCGAGGCGCCGGTCGCTGCCGTACGTCGAGTAGTTGCTCGCCGTCGCCGTGCCGTTGGTGGCGATGCCGCTGCCCGACGGCGGCGCGCCGTCGCCCTGGTAAGGCTTGAAGCTCGCGCGGTCGGCCACGAACTGCGTGTATGCGTCACCCTTGATGCCCGCCGTTCCGGGCGGCCCGTAGTTCGGCCCGACGTATGCGTAGCCGGTGAAATCGGGCTGGCCGCTCGAACCGTTCGCGCCGTTCGTATAGATGCCGAAACGCGTATTCCACGCCCGCTGCGACGCCGACTTCATGCCCGTGGTGGCCAGATCGGGTGGGCTCGTGATGTTGCAGGTATTGCCCGACAGCTCGCTCGCGAGCGTCGTCTCGTTCGTCGAGCCGTCGAGCGCCGCCCAGCCGAAGTTGCCGGGCCCGTAGGTCGACGACGACCCGGACGGCGACGAGATCCAGTCGCCGACCTTGTAGGCCGGATCGGACGGGCCACGGCACACGAACACGGGGATCGCGCAGGTGGTCTGGCCGCCGCCGACGGTCGCGATCGCGCTCGCCGACACTTCCGCCGCATTCGCGAGCTTCGTGCCCGGCAGCACGTTCAGCACCTCGATGAACCAGTGCGCGATGTTGCTCAGCGTCGCGGTGCACTGCACGTACTTGATGTTCGCCGGCGTCGTGACCGCGTTCTTGGTCAGGAACGGGTTGGTCAGCGAATCGCTGAACGTGACGTTCGCGTTCGTCGACATCTGTACCGACTTCTTCTGGAAAAACACGAAATTCAGATGGCCGGCGGCGATGCCGTCGGCCTCGGCCACCGACAGGCTGATCGCCGACGTCAGGTCGCGCGCGGCGGACAGCGCGCAGGCATCGGCGCTGTTCTGCAGTTCGCTGCGCGTGACGTACAGCTTGCCGAGATCCAGCGCCAGCCCGACGAACCCGATCATCACCGCCAGTGCGAGACCGACGATGATCGCGACGGCACCGCGCTGGCGGTGCAGGCTGCGACGCGTGACTTTCGGATAGCGGGCTGCGCGGTTCATGGCGTTCTCCCTGAGCGTGCCGTCGTTACTGGGTGGACTTGCCGATGCCGATCACGAACGCATTGGTGGGCGGCTGGACCTGCTTGAACGACTTGTCGTAGTTATCGAGCGCAGATGCGGCGGCGCTGCCGTCGACCCCCGATGCCGACACCGGACGTTCGCCGGCATGCGGATCGATGATCTGGGCGTGCATCACGGTGCGGACCGAGTCGCCGAAGCGGCTGTCCCATACC
>NZ_JACFYV010000105.1:0-22135 GCF_016759955.1 Burkholderia sp. KCJ3K979 | reverse complement strand
CGACGCGCCGTATCGTTGATTGTGTTTGCAGTGCCGGCCCGGCATGAACGATGCACGGGCCGAGCCGCCGCGACGGGTGCGGGCGTTCCGCAAGCCGCGCCTGACTATGGCCTAACGATGAACCGGTAATCATGGAATTCACGACCGTACTGTTCTACATCTTCGCGCTGCTCCTGGTGGTATCAGGGCTGAAGGTGATCACTTCGCGCAACCCGGTGGCGTCTGCGCTTTTCCTTGTGCTGGCGTTCTTCAACGCCGCCGCGATCTGGATGCTGCTGGAAGCGGAGTTCCTCGCGATCCTGCTGGTTCTGGTCTACGTGGGCGCGGTGATGGTGCTGTTCCTGTTCGTCGTGATGATGCTGGACATCAACATCGACTACCTGCGCCGCGACTTCAAGCGCTTCGTACCGATGGCGACCGTGGTCGGCGCGATCATCGTGATCGAAACCGCGCTGATCCTGTGGCGCGGTTACGGCGACACGCACACCGTGCATGCGATGGCGACGGGCGAGATGGCCAACTGGTCGAATACGCGCCTGATCGGCAAGGTGATCTACACCGACTACATCTTCGCGTTCGAAATCGCCGGCTTGGTGCTGCTGGTCGCGATCATCGCCGCGATCGGGCTGACCGAGCGCAAGGGCAAGGACAGCAAGCGCCAGCGCGTGTCGGATCAGGTCAAGGTGCGTCGCAACGACCGCGTGCGCCTCGTGAAGATGGAAGCGGACAAGCCGCAGCCGGAAACGGCGCAGAGCGAAGCCGGTTCGGGCACCAACGGCTAAGCGGAGGAAAAGAAAACCATGCTGACTCTTGCTCACTACCTTGTGCTCGGCGCGATCCTGTTTGCGATCGCGATCGTCGGGATTTTCCTGAACCGCCGCAACGTCATCATCATCCTGATGTCGATCGAACTGATGCTGCTGGCGGTGAACACCAACTTCGTCGCGTTCTCGCATTACCTCGGCGACGTGCACGGCCAGATCTTCGTGTTCTTCGTGCTGACCGTCGCCGCAGCGGAAGCCGCGATCGGCCTCGCGATTCTGGTGACCCTGTTCCGTAAGCTCGACACGATCAATGTCGAGGATCTCGATCAGCTCAAAGGTTAATTTCAGGCTACGCTGTTATGTCAACGACACTCAATGAAAACCTGCTGCTGGCGATTCCGCTCGCTCCGCTGGCCGGCTCGCTGATTGCGGGGCTGTTCGGGAACGCAGTCGGGCGCAAGGGCGCACACCGGATCACGATCCTCGGCGTATTGATCGCGTTCCTCCTGTCGGCGAAAGTCTTCTTCGACGTGATGGGCGGCGCAAGCTTCAACGCGACCGTCTACGAATGGATGAACGTCGGCTCGCTGAAGCTCGAAGTCGGCTTCCTCGTCGATTCGCTGACCGCGATGATGATGGTCGTCGTGACCTTCGTCTCGCTGATGGTGCACGTGTACACGATCGGCTACATGGCGGAGGAAGACGGCTACCAGCGCTTCTTCTCGTACATCTCGCTGTTCACGTTCTCGATGCTGATGCTCGTGATGAGCAACAACTTCCTGCAGCTGTTCTTCGGCTGGGAAGCGGTGGGTCTGGTGTCGTACCTGCTGATCGGCTTCTACTTCACGCGTGAGAGCGCGATCTACGCGAACATGAAGGCGTTCCTCGTGAACCGCGTGGGCGACTTCGGCTTCCTGCTCGGCATCGGCCTGTTGCTCGCGTTCGCCGGCTCGATGAACTACGGCGAAGTGTTCGCGAAGCGCGCCGAACTGGCGAGCCTGCACTTCCCGGGCACCGACTGGGGCCTGCTGACCGTTGCCTGTATCTGCCTGTTCATCGGCGCGATGGGTAAGTCGGCCCAGTTCCCGCTGCACGTGTGGCTGCCGGACTCGATGGAAGGCCCGACCCCGATCTCGGCGCTGATTCACGCGGCGACGATGGTGACGGCCGGCATCTTCATGGTGTCGCGCATGTCGCCGCTGTTCGAACTGTCGGATACCGCGCTGTCGTTCATCACGGTGATCGGCGCGATCACGGCGCTCTTCATGGGCTTCCTGGGCATCGTCCAGAACGACATCAAGCGCGTGGTCGCGTACTCGACGCTGTCGCAGCTCGGCTACATGACCGTCGCGCTCGGCGTGTCCGCTTACCCGGTCGCCGTGTTCCACCTGATGACGCACGCGTTCTTCAAGGCGCTGCTGTTCCTCGGCGCCGGCTCGGTCATCATGGGCATGCACCACGACCAGGACATGCGCAACATGGGCGGCCTGCGCAAGTACATGCCGATCACGTGGATCACGTCGCTCGTCGGTTCGCTCGCGCTGATCGGCACGCCGTTCTTCTCGGGCTTCTACTCGAAGGACTCGATCATCGACGCGGTGAAGCTGTCGCACCTGCCGGGTTCGGGCTTCGCGTACTTCGCGGTCGTCGCGAGCGTGTTCGTCACGGCGCTGTACTCGTTCCGCATGTACTTCCTGGTGTTCCACGGCGAGGAGCGCTTCCGCAAGCCGAAGCATCCGGAATCGCCGATGGGCATGGCGGCCGCGCACGGTCACGACGATCACGGCCATGGCCACGGTCATGACGACCACGCGCACGAGCCGCACGAGACCCCGTGGGTCGTGTGGGTGCCGCTGGTCCTGCTGGCGATCCCGTCGGTGATCATCGGCGCGATCGCGATCAGCCCGATGCTGTTCGGCGATTTCTTCCAGCACGGCGTCGCATTCGACAAGGTGATCTTCATCGGCGAAAACCATCCGGCACTCGCCGAGATGGCCGAAGAGTTCCACGGCTGGGTTGGCATGGGCCTGCACTCGGTGTCGGGCCTGCCGGTGTGGCTGGCGCTTGCCGGCGTGGTCGTCGCGTGGTTCCTGTACCTGAAGCGTCCGGAGCTGCCGGCGTCGATCCGCCGCGCGTTCGGCCCGATCTACACGCTGCTGGACAACAAGTACTACATGGACAAGATCAACGAAGTGGTGTTCGCCCGGGGTTCGGTGGCGATCGGCCGCGGCCTGTGGAAGGAGGGTGACGTCGTGGTGATCGACGGCCTCGTCAACGGCAGCGCCCGGTTCATCGGCTGGTTCGCCGGCGTGATCCGCTTCCTCCAATCCGGTTACATCTATCACTACGCGTTCGCCATGATCATCGGCATGCTGGGGCTCCTGACCCTGTTTGTAACGCTCGGCGGCAAATAAGGCGGGGAGACAACACTAATGCACGCTTTTCCGATTCTCAGTACCGCGATCTGGCTGCCGATCGTTTTCGGCCTCCTCGTGCTGGCGGTAGGTAACGACAAAAATCCGGGGACGGCCCGCTGGGTTGCGCTGATCGGCGCGCTGCTCGGCCTCGCGGTCACGATCCCGTTGATCACGGGCTTCGACTCGAGCACGGCCGCACTGCAGTTCGTCGAGAAGTCGACCTGGATCGAACGCTTCGACATTGCGTATCACCTCGGCGTCGACGGCATCTCGATGTGGTTCGTCGTGCTGACCGCGCTGATCACGGTGATCGTCGTGATCGCCGCATGGGAAGTGATCACCGAGAACGTCGCGCAGTACCTCGCGGCATTCCTGATCCTGTCCGGGATCATGATCGGCGTGTTCTCGGCGGCCGACGGCCTGCTGTTCTACGTGTTCTTCGAGGCGACCCTGATCCCGATGTACATCATCATCGGCGTGTGGGGCGGCCCGAACCGCGTGTATGCGGCATTCAAGTTCTTCCTGTACACGCTGGCCGGCTCGCTGCTGATGCTGGTCGCGCTGATCTACCTGTACACGGAAACGCATTCGTTCGACCTCGCGACGTGGCAGAACGCGAAGATCGCGATGACGCCACAGATCTTGCTGTTCATTGCCTTCTTCCTCGCGTTCGCGGTGAAGGTGCCGATGTGGCCGGTGCACACGTGGCTGCCGGACGCGCACGTGGAAGCGCCGACAGGCGGCTCGGTCGTGCTGGCTGCGATTATGCTGAAGCTCGGCGCATACGGTTTCCTGCGCTTCTCGCTGCCGATCACGCCTGACGCGAGCCACTTCCTGGCACCCGTCGTGATCACGCTGTCGCTGATCGCGGTGATCTACATCGGCCTCGTCGCGATGGTGCAGGCCGACATGAAGAAGCTGGTCGCGTATTCGTCGATCGCGCACATGGGCTTCGTCACGCTCGGCTTCTTCATCTTCAACCAGCTCGGCGTCGAAGGCGCGATCATCCAGATGATCTCGCACGGCTTCGTGTCGGGCGCGATGTTCCTCTGCATCGGCGTGTTGTACGACCGCGTGCACTCGCGCCAGATCGCCGACTACGGCGGCGTCGTGAACGTGATGCCGAAGTTCGCGGCATTCGCGATGCTGTTCTCGATGGCCAACTGCGGCCTGCCGGGTACGTCGGGTTTCGTCGGCGAGTTCATGGTGATTCTCGCGGCCGTCCAGTACAACTTCTGGATCGCATTCGGCGCGGCATTCACGCTGATCCTCGGCGCGGCCTACACGCTGTGGATGTACAAGCGCGTGTATTTCGGCGCGGTGGCGAACGATCACGTCGCCAAGCTGAAGGACATCGGCCGTCGCGAATTCCTGATGCTGGCCGTGCTCGCCGCGTTCACGCTGCTGATGGGCCTGTATCCGAAGCCTTTCACCGACGTGATGCACGTTTCCGTCGAAAACCTCCTCTCCCACGTCGCGCAGTCGAAGCTGCCGCTGGCCCAGTAATCGCGAGCGGAGGAACTCAAGATCATGAACGCTCCTATGAATGTCCTGTTGCCCGACGCGCTGGTGATGGCCGCCATCGTCGTCGCATGGCTGAACGACACCTTTGCCGGTGCTTCCGGTCGCCGCCTGACCTATCTGATCGCAGTCGTCTCGTCGGTGGTCGCCGGCGTGTGGTTCGCGGTCCAGGCGCTCGACCCGCAGCCGTACTACTTCTTCTCGAAGATGATCGTCGTCGACTCGTTCGCGAGCATGATGAAGGCGGTCGTGTCGTTCGGTTTCGCGGTCTCGCTCGTCTATTCGCGCAAGTACCTCGAAGACCGCGACATGTTCCGCGGCGACGTGTTCCTGCTCGGCATGTTCTCGCTGCTCGGTCAGCTGGTCATGGTGTCGGGCAACAACTTCCTGACGCTGTACCTCGGCCTCGAACTGATGTCGCTGTCGCTGTACGCGGTCATCGCGCTGCGCCGCGACGCCGCACAGTCGAGCGAAGCCGCGATGAAGTACTACGTGCTGGGCGCGCTCGCGTCGGGCTTCGTGCTGTACGGCATCTCGATGCTCTACGGCGCGACCGGCTCGCTCGAATTGGGTGAGGTGTACAAGGCGGTCGGCGGCAACACCGACGCGGCCGTGCTGATGTTCGGCGTGATCTTCATCGTCGCCGGTATCGCGTTCAAGCTCGGCGCCGTGCCGTTCCACATGTGGGTGCCGGACGTCTACCAGGGCGCACCGACCGCGATGACGCTGTTCGTCGGCGGCGGCCCGAAGGTTGCCGCGTTCGCATGGGGCCTGCGCTTCCTGGTGATGGGCCTGCTGCCGCTCGCCCAGAACTGGCAGACCGCGCTCGTGATCCTCGCCGCGCTGTCGCTGATCGTCGGTAACATCACCGGTATCGTCCAGCGCAACATCAAGCGGATGCTCGCGTACTCGGCGATCTCGAACATGGGCTTCGTGCTGCTCGGCCTGCTCGCGGGCATCGTGAAGGGCGACGCGGCGGCACCGGCGAACGCGTACAGCTCGGCGATGTTCTACGCGATCGTCTACCTGATCACGACGCTCGGCTCGTTCGGCGTGGTGATGCTGCTCGCGCGCCGCGATTTCGAAGCGGAAACGATCGACGACTTCAAGGGCCTCAACAAGCGCAGCCCGGTGTTCGCGTTCGTGATGATGGTCATGATGTTCTCGCTGGCCGGCATCCCGCCGACCGTCGGCTTCTACGCGAAGCTGGCCGTGCTCGAGGCGACCGTCAACGCGGGCCTCACGTGGCTGGCCGTGCTGGCCGTGATCACGTCGCTGTTCGGTGCGTTCTACTACCTGCGCATCGTGAAGCTGATGTACTTCGATGCCCCGCAGGATTCGACGCCGATCTCGGGCGATTTCTGCAAGCGCACGATCCTCGTGCTGAACGGCCTGGCGGTCGTCGTGCTCGGCCTGATCCCGAGCCCGCTGCTGACTGCCTGCCTGCAGGCAATCCGTCACACGCTGCCGCTGTAATGTCGGCAGCCGGCTGGTTCATCGTGCTGTTGGCGCTCGTCTGCGCCAACCTGCCGTTCCTGAACCAACGCCTCTTCGCCGTCGTGCCGTTCGGCGCGACCAAGAAGAACGCGTGGGTGCGGATCGGCGAGCTGATCGTGCTGTACTTCGTCGTCGGCGCGCTCGGCTTCTGGCTCGAGTCGCGCGCCGGCAACCGCTTCGAACAGGGCTGGCAGTTTTACGCGATCACGTTCAGTCTCTTCGTCGTGTTCGCGTTTCCCGGCTTCACGTTCCAGTATCTCGTCAAACGACGCTGACGGCTTCGGCCGTCCGTCGTGCTCATTCAGGAGCCGCCGATGGCCGAACTACCCAATCACGACGCCGCACTGACCGAAACCTGCCTCGAGAGCGAGGCGATCTTCGAAGGCGCGTTCCTCAAGCTCAAGCGCGACACCGTCCGTCTGCCGGACGGCAAGAAGGCCACGCGCGAATACGTCCAGCACCCGGGTGCGGTGATGGTGATCCCGCTGTTCGACGACGGCCGCGTGCTGATGGAAAGCCAGTTCCGCTATCCGATCGGCAAGGTGATGGCCGAATTCCCGGCCGGCAAGCTCGACCCGAACGAAGGCGCGCTCGCGTGCGCGGTGCGCGAACTGCGCGAGGAAACCGGCTACACGGCGCGCGAGTACGTGTTCCTGGCCCGCATCCACCCGATCATTTCCTATTCGACGGAATTCATCGACCTGTACCTCGCGCGCGGGCTCACGGCCGGCGAGCGCAAGCTCGACGAAGGCGAATTCCTCGAAACCTTCACCGCGACGCTGGCAGACCTGCAGGAATGGGTGCGCACGGGCCAGATCTCCGACGTGAAGACGATCATCGGCACGATGTGGCTCGACAAGGTGCTGTCCGGCACGTGGCCGCTCGGGCCGGTCGTCACGCCGTGAGTGCGGCGTCAGCGGCGGCCGGGGCACCGCGTTACAATCCCGTGACGTGGCGCATTCGCGCCGCGTGATCGCGATTTAGCACGATCGTTCACAAAACCGCTTTTTGCGCTACACTCGTCACACGCCCTGATTCAGCATGAAGGTCCTCGATTTACAGTGCCCGCACGGTCATCGGTTCGAAGGCTGGTTCGCTTCCGCCGATGAATTCGAAGCGCAGTTGTCCCGCAAGCTGGTCGAATGTCCGGTGTGCGGGACCACCGAGGTCAACCGTCTGCCGTCGGCGCCGCGCCTGAACCTGTCGGGCGCGACGCAGGCGCAGCCGGCCGATCCGCGTGCGCTGCAGGCGCAGGTGATGCGCGCGCTGCGCGAGGTGCTGGAGAAGACCGAGAACGTGGGCGAGCGCTTCGCCGAGGAAGCGCGGCGCATCCATTACAACGAGGCGCCCGCACGCAGCATTCGCGGCGTCACGACGCCAGAGGATGCGCAGTCCTTGGTCGAAGAAGGCATCGACGTGATGCCGCTGCCGATTCCAGCCGCGCTGAAAGAACCGCTGCAATAACGTACGCAGCGTGTCCTGGCCGGGCCGGACGGTCGCGGACAGGAGACACTGCGCATGGATCTGGATTATTCCCCCGCCGACGACGCGTTCCGCGTTGACGTCCGCGCCTGGCTCGAGGCCAACCTGCCTCACGCACTGCGCGCCAAGGTACTCGATCACAAACGACTCGACCGCGAGGATTTCGCGAGCTGGCACCGCATTCTGGGCCAGCGCGGCTGGTCCGCACCCGCATGGCCGGTCGAATATGGCGGCCCGGGCTGGAACGCGACGCAGCGGCACATCTGGGACGAGGAGTGCGCGCGGATCGGTGCGCCGACCGTGCTGCCGTTCGGGGTGTCGATGGTCGCGCCGGTCCTGATGAAATACGGCAGCGAAGCGCAGAAGCGCCACTATCTGCCGCGTATTCTCGACGGCTCGGACTGGTGGTGCCAGGGCTATTCGGAGCCGGGTTCCGGGTCCGACCTCGCGTCGCTGCGCACGCGCGCCGAGCGCCACGGCGATCACTACGTCGTCAACGGCCAGAAGACCTGGACCACGCTCGGCCAGTACGCCGACATGATGTTCTGCCTCGTGCGCACCGATCCGGCCGCGAAGAAGCAGGAGGGCATCTCGTTCCTGCTGATCGACATGAAGACGCCCGGCATCACGGTGCGGCCGATCGTGATGCTCGACGAGGACCACGAGGTCAACGAGGTGTTCTTCGAGGACGTGAAGGTGCCGGTCGAGAATCTCGTCGGCGACGAGAACCGCGGCTGGACCTACGCGAAATACCTGCTCGGCCACGAGCGCACCGGCATCGCGCGCGTCGGCGCGTCGAAGCGGGAGCTTGCGTTCCTGAAGCGCGTCGCATCGAATCAGCGCAAGAACGGCAAGCCGTTGCTCGCCGATCCCGTGTTCGCCGCGAAGGTCGCGGCACTCGAAGTCGAGTTGATGGCGCTGGAAGTGACGGTGCTGCGCGTCGTCAGCCGCGAGACGAGCGGCAAGGGGCCCGGCCCCGAGGCGTCGATGCTGAAGATCAAGGGCACCGAGGTGCAGCAGGCGCTCACCGAGCTGATGGTCGAAGCGATCGGCCCGCTGGCCGCCCCATTCGACGTGCCGTTTCTCGACGGCGAGCGCGAGCACAGCATCGCGGGCGACGACGATGCGGCGCCGCTCGCCGCGTACTACTTCAATTACCGGAAGACGTCGATCTACGGCGGTTCGAACGAGATCCAGAAGAACATCATCGCGCAGATGATTCTGGGGCTGTGATCAGGGAACGGAGACAACCATGGATTTCAGCTTTACCGATGAGCAGCAGCAGTTCGCCGACGCGCTGCGCCGGTATCTCGGCGAGCAATATGGCTTCGAAGCGCGCCAGGCGATCGTGCGTAGCGATGCCGGTGTGTCGGACGCGCAGTGGCGCGCATTCACCGAACTCGGCTTGACCGCGTTGCCCGTGCCGGACGCACAGGGCGGCTTCGGCGGCGGCCCGGTCGACATGCTGGTCGTGATGCAGGAGCTGGGCCGCGCGCTCGTGATCGAGCCGTACTGGGCCACGGCGGTCGGCGTCGAGGCGTTGCGGATCGCCGGCTCCGGCGCAGGCGACGATGCCGCGCTGCTGGAGGCGGTCGCGCAAGGGCAAAAGCGCGTGGCGGTCGCATTCCACGAACCGCGGGCGCGCTACGATCTATACGAACTCGACACGCACGCACGCGAGCAGGGCGGCACGTACCGGCTGACCGGCGCCAAGTCGGTGGTTCAGCACGGCGCGCAGGCGCACGTGTGGATCGTGCCTGCGCGAATCGACGGTGGCGGCATCGGCCTCTTCGTCGTCGAACGCGATGCAGCGAACACGAAGGTGGTCGACTACCGGACCATCGACGGCCAGCGTGCCGCGACGATCACGTTCGACGACACGCCGGCCCGACTGCTGACGGGCGGTGCGCGCGACGCGGTGGCCCTCGAGCAGATCGCCGATTACGCGACCTTCCTGCTGTGCGCGGAAGCGGTTGGCGCGCTCGACGAGCTGAATCGCGCGACGGTCGAATATACGAAGACGCGCGAGCAGTTCGGCGTGCCGATCGCGCGTTTTCAGGCGCTGCAGCACCGGATGGTCGACATGCTGATCCATGCCGAGCAGGCGCGTTCACTGACCTATCTCGCGGCAGTGCGCTACGCGAACGGCGATGCCGATGCACGGCGCAAGGCCGTGTCGGCCGCGAAGGCCCGGGTCGGGGCGGCCGCGCGCTTCGTCGGCCAGCAGGCGGTCCAATTGCACGGCGGCATGGGCGTGACCAACGAGGTGGCCGCCGCGCACCTGTTCAAACGGCTGTCGATCATCGAGACGACGCTTGGCGATACCGATCATCACCTCGCCCGCATCACGGCGCTGCCCGATTTCGCGCAGACCGACGTAGCATGACGGTGACGCGCGAGCGCGTCAGACAAGGAGACTTATCAGTGGGCATCAGTTACGAAGATCTGGTGGTCGGCAGTACCACCGAAGTGGGCCGCTACACGTTCGAGCCGGACGACATCAAGACGTTCGCGAAGCGCTACGATCCGCAGCCGTTCCATGTCGACGAGGCAGCGGGGAAGGCCTCGCATTTCGGCGGGCTCGTCGCGAGCGGCTGGCATACGTGTTCGGTGTTCATGAGCCTGCTGGTTCAGAAGCTCGGGCCGGATTCGACCAGCATGGGCTCGCCGGGCATCGATTCGATCCGCTGGCTGAAGCCGGTGCGCGCCGGTGACACGATCACGATGTATCAGAAGGTGCACGACAAGCGCGTGTCGGAGAGCAAGCCCGATCGCGGCATCGTATCGACCGAATGGGTCGGCGTGAACGAAGCCGGCCAGACGGTGATCAGCGTGCACACCAAAGTGATTTTCGGGCTGCGCCATCCGGGAGGCGCGAACCCATGACCGACGTGACCTTGCCGCTGATCGCCTCGGCCCAGGCGCTGCAGGCGCGGGTCGGCGCGGAGCCGCTCGCGAGCGGCTGGATCGAGATCGACCAGCCGCGCGTCGACGGTTTCGCCGACGCGACCGGCGATCATCAATGGATTCACGTCGACCCCGAACGCGCGCGGCGCGAGTCGCCGTTCGGCGGCCCGATCGCGCACGGATTCCTGACGCTGTCGCTGATTCCGGCGTTGATGACCGACGCGATGCGCTTCGAGCAGAAGATGGGCGTGAACTACGGGCTGAACCGCGTGCGGTTCCTGAAGCCGGTGCCGGTCGGGGCGCGCGTGCGTGCGCTGTTCGCGGTGAAGGAAACCGCCGACGCCGCGCGCGGCGGCATCCAGGTGACGTGGTCGGTATCGGTGCAGGTCGAGCGCCCCGACGCGCCGCTGCCGGTGTGCGCGGCGGAGTTCATCACGCTGCATTACTTCTGAAGCACGGAGCGGCATGCACGGATGCCGCTCCGCCCGCCTCGTGCGGGTCAGCGCTTCGCGTATTGCGTTGCGCCGAACAGCACCTCGCGTGCCTTGTCGTCCTGCAGCGCCTTGCGCATCGACGCGAGCACCTCGACGCCGCGCTGCACGGCCGGTCGCGCGGCGATCGTCTCGTGCCAGCGCTTCACGTTCGGCAACGCGTCGAGCACGATGCCCTGGTTCTGCCATGAGCGCGTCCACGGGAACGTCGCGATGTCCGCGATCGTATACGTGTCGCCCGCCAGATACTCGGATTCGCCGAGGCGTTTTTCCATCACGTTGTACAGGCGCTTCGCTTCGTTCGTATAGCGGTTGACCGCATACTCGATCTTCTCCGGCGCATACAGCCGGAAGTGGTGCGCCTGCCCGAGCATCGGGCCGACACCGCCCATCTGGAACATCAGCCACTCGAGCGTCGCATAGCGCGCGGCCGGATCGGTCGGCAGGAACTTGCCGGTCTTCTCCGCGAGGTAAATCAGGATCGCGCCCGATTCGAACAGCGAGATCGATTGGCCGCCGGGGCCGTCCGGATCCACGATTGCCGGGATCTTGTTGTTCGGGCTGATCTTCAGGAACTCGGGCTCGAACTGGTCGCCCGCGCCGATATCGACCGGATGCGCACGATACGCGAGGCCGGTTTCCTCGAGCATGATGTGTACCTTGTGGCCGTTCGGGGTCGCCCAACTATAGACGTCGATCATCGTCAACTCCTGTGTGGCATGCGCGAAAACGGCGCCGGCGGCGCCGCGACAGGCGGTCATTAGAGCATGGATCGACACGGGCTGCTGGCGACGCAAACGCGCGCGCCGACGGGCAGGCACGGCGGGGCCGGAGAGCGTCGCCGACATGGCGTACGCGTCGGCGGGCCGCATCGGATGGACCCGGCAGCGTGGCGTCGGGTCGAGGTCCGACGCGGTGGATCAGCGCTTGTAGCGCGGCTGACGCTTCTCGAGAAAAGCGGTGATGCCTTCGAGCCCGTCCGCATGATGCAGCGACGCGACGAAATGATCGCGCTCGGTGCCGAGGTGCGCGTCCAGCGGTTGCGCGGTCGCGTCGTCGAGCAGCGACTTGATGCGCGTGAGCGCATTCGGCGAGATGCCGGCGAGTGCGTCGGCCCAGGCCAGTGCGTCGCTCAATGCGGTGCCTGGCGCGGCGAGCCGGTTGACGACGCCGAGCGCATGCAGGCGTTCGGCGGCGACCGGTTTGCCTTCGAACAGGATTTCGGCCGCGATCGCACGCGGCAGCGCGCGGGCGAGAAACCACGAGCCGCCGCCGTCGGGCGTCAGGCCGACGCGCGCATACGACATCACGAATTTCGCATCGTGTGCGGCGACGATCAGGTCACACGCGAGCGCGAGCGAGAAGCCCGCGCCGGCCGCGGCGCCTTCGACGGCCGCGATCACTGGCTTCGTCGACGCGCGGATCGCCGTGACCCATGCCGCGAGCTGATCGATGCTGTCGGCCTGGAAGGACGGATCCTTCGAGCGATTCTCGAGCAGCCGGTTCAGGTTGCCGCCGGCGCAGAAGAAGCGATCGGCGCCCGTCAGCACGACGGCGCGAATCGCCGGATCGCGCTCGGCGGTGGCGAGCGCTTCGATGCCCGCCGCGTACATGTCGGGATGCAGCGCGTTGCGCGCGCCAGGATTGGACAGCGTGAGGACGAGCGTCGATTCGTTCTCGGGCGGACGCGAGGCCAGCAGTTCAGCACTCATGCGAGCGTGTCTCCATCGGGTGGCGCGGCGACGACGCCGCGTGTGTCGTGCGGACGGCCAGAGCCGATGTCGCAGCGGATGTAATGTTGTCGTGACGAACGCAAAACTTGCTTTAGACTAGCACGAACGTGCTTTTCGGCGTGATGAATCCCGATGCGGCTGGCGTCGATGCGGCCGCCCCTGAGCAAGGAAGGAGACTTCGATGTTACAGCTGTGCGGTATTCCGTTGTCCAACTACTACAACAAGGTGAAGTTCGTCCTGCTCGAGCACGACATTCCGTTCGAGGAAGCGGTGTGCGGTTTGCCGATCAGCGATCCGGCGCAGCTTGCCGATTCGCCGCTCGGCAAGATTCCGTTCCTGAAGACCGAAGAGGGGGCGCTGTTCGAGTCGCAGGCGATCATCGAATACCTGGCGGCGCGCTATCCCGAGAAAGGCATTTTCCCCACGAGCCCGTTCGCGGCGGCAAAGGTGCGCGAACTGGTCGAGACGCTCGAGCTGTATCTCGAATGGGTGGCGCGCGAGGTGTACACGGAAGCGTTTTTCGGCGGCAAGGTCAGCGACGGGATGAAGGCGCACGTCGAGAAGCGCCTGCCGCGAGCGATCGATGCATTCAAGCAGATGACACGTTTTTCGCCGTATGTGCTCGGCGAGTCGTTCGGCCTCGCGGACATCGCCGCGTGGGTCCATCTGCCGGTCATCGGCATGGCGACGAAGGCCATATACGGGCGCGATTTCCTGCTCGATGCCGGCATCGACTGGAAAGCGCACGCCAAGATGGTGAGTGAACGCCCTGCCGCGCAGCGCGTGGCCGCCGAGCGCAAGGCGTATGTCGAAGCGGCGAACGTCGCGCGTTCGTAACCGCGGTTCCCGAAGGACGGCGTACGGCCGCCCGTGCGGGTCTTACAGGCGGGCCAGCCGTTCGAGCGCGGACGCGAGCGTGCTTTCCTGCTTCGCGAAGCAGAAGCGCACGACGCCCGATTCGTGCGGCTCGTGATAGAACGCCGACACCGGAATGGCGGCCACGCCGATCTCCGACGTGAGCCACTTCGAGAATTCCGCTTCGGGCAGGTCGCTGATTGCCGAGTAATCGACGCACTGGAAGTACGTGCCCGTGCACGGCAGCAGCTTGAAGCGCGTGCGCTCGAGACCGGCCCGGAAGAAGTCGCGCTTGCGCTGATAGAAGCCTGCGAGCGACAGGTACGGCGCCGGGTCACGCAGGTAGTCGGCGAGCCCGATCTGCATCGGCGTGTTCACCGTGAACACGTTGAACTGGTGGACCTTGCGGAACTCCGCGGTCAGCGCCGCCGGCGCCGCGACGTAACCCACCTTCCAGCCCGTCACGTGATAGGTCTTGCCGAAGCTCGACACGATGAAGCTGCGCGCGGCGAGTTCCGGATAGCGCGCGACGCTTTCGTGGCGTGCGCCGTCGTAGACCATGTGCTCGTAGACCTCGTCGGACAGGATCAGCACGTTGGTGCCGCGCACGATGTCCTCGAGCTTGCGCATGTCCGCCTCGCGCCACACGGTGCCCGTCGGGTTGTGCGGCGTGTTGATCAGGATCATCCGCGTTTTCGGCGTGATCGCGGCCGCGAGACGGTCGAACGGGATCGCGTAGTCGGGCGCCTCCAGCGTGACGAACACGGGCTTGCCGCCGGCGAGCTCGATCGACGGCAGGTAGCTGTCGTAGGTCGGCTCGACCACGATTACTTCGTCGCCCGGATGCACCGCGCACAGGATCGCCGTCAGCAGCGCCTGGGTCGCGCCGGCCGTCACGGTGATTTCGGTGCCCGGATCGTAGCGCCGGCCGTACACCTGCGCGATCTTGTCGGCGATCGCGTCGCGCAGCGGCGCGACGCCGGCCATCGGCGGGTACTGGTTGTGCCCGTTGCGCATCGCGGCGGCGACCGCATCGACGATGCGCGGATCGCAATCGAAATCCGGAAAGCCCTGGCCGAGGTTCACCGCCCCTTTTTCGGCGGCAAGCGCGCTCATGACCGTGAAGATCGTCGTGCCGACGTTCGGCAGGCGCGACGGGAAAACGGGTGTCGTTGGCATATCTGAAGGAGCGTTCATCGATACGGTCGAAATCGGGTTGGGGCGTCAGGCCGGCGTCGCCGTGGCGGGCGGCGCGGCGTCGAGGGCGCAGGCTTCGGCAAACGGCGCGGGTTGCGCGATCCGGAAACCGAAGTCGCGTGCGGTGCGTTTCGCGAGCTTCAGCAGCGCGCGGTCTTTCGACACGAGCCAATCGGCCTGCGCGGCGCGGGCGAGTTCGAGAAATTTCTGGTCGTCGCGGTCCTTGCACTTCGGCAGCGGCGGCGCGTCGGCATCGAGGGGCGGCGGCTCGACGAGGCTCGCGAGCCGGGCGACCGTTGCGAGCGCGGCCGCCTTGTCGATCGCGCGCGACTGGAACTGCGGATAGTCGAGCACGTATTCGAGTTCGGTCAGGCAGCGGCCGTCGATCACGGCGGCCAGCGTGCCGCGCTCCAGCGCGGCACGGATCGGGCGCGTGGCGGGGTCGTCGAATACGAGAATGTCGATCCAGACGTTCGAGTCGAGCACGACGCGGTGTGCGGCATGCGGGGCGAGAGAGCGGGTCATTCGTTACAATCGGTGGTTTTCGTCTGACCGCAAGGCACGGCGTGCCAGCGAGCCTCTATGATAATCGTTCTCTCTCCCGCCAAATCCCTCGACTACGACACGCCCGCGCATGTCGAGTCTTACACGAAGCCTGCATTCGTCGACGACGCGTCGGAGCTGATCGACGGCCTGCGCAAGCTGTCGCCGCAGGACATCGCCACGCTGATGGATATCTCCGATCCGCTCGCGCGCCTGAACTTCCAGCGCTACGCCGACTGGTCGCCGACCTTCACGCCGGCCAACGCGAAGCAGGCCGTGCTGGCGTTCAACGGCGACGTCTACGAGGGATTCGACGCGAAATCGCTGTCGTCCACCGATCTCGACTATGCGCAGCAGCACGTGCGCGTGCTGTCGGGCCTGTACGGGCTGCTGCGCCCGCTCGATCTGCTGCAGCCGTATCGGCTCGAGATGGGCACGCGGTTCGCGAACGCGCGCGGCAAGGATCTGTATGCGTTCTGGGGCGACCGCATCACGCGGGCACTGAACGAACAGCTCGAGACGCGCAGCGGCGCGGCGCGCGTGCTCGTCAACTGCGCGTCGACCGAATACTTCAAGTCGGTCAAGCCGAAGCTGCTGGCCGCACCGGTCATCACGCCGGTATTCGAGGACTGGAAGGGCGGACGCTACAAGATCATCAGCTTCCATGCGAAACGCGCGCGTGGCCTGATGGCGCGTTTTGTCGTCGAGAACCGGATCACCGACCCGAATGCGCTGAAGGAATTCGCGACGGAAGGTTATGCGTTCGATGCGGCTGCGTCGAACGATTCGACTTACGTATATCGCCGGCGCGTCGGCGAGTGACCCTGCCGGCCGTTCACGAGACGGCCGGCGCTTATGAGGCCGGACAGGCGGTACATCGTCTGCTTCGGTCGCGAGCTTTGCATGAGACCAGTGTAAGCGCCAAAGCGCTAACACCAGTCGACAGCTTTGCATGGGACCGGAGTAAGCGCTAAAGCGCTAACTCCGGTCGACAAAGGAGAGATAGATGGCCCTTTCGATCACCAGTAATTTCGACGCAGGCGCAATCGACGTCGTGTCGTGCGACAGCCCCGACGCAATCCGGCTGCGCGTGCGCGGCGACAATCGTTCGGAGTTCGCGCAATGGTTTTACTACCGCTTGACGGGTGCACGCGGCGAGCGATGCGTGATGACGTTCGAGAACGCAGCCGAATGCGCGTATCCGTCGGGTTGGCGCAACTACCACGCGGTGGCGAGCTACGACCGGGTCGACTGGTTCCGCGTACCGACGACGTTCGACGGCAAGACGATGACCATCGACCATACGCCGGAGTTCGACAGCATCTACTACGCGTATTTCGAACCGTACTCGGAAGAGCGTCACGCGGCGTTTCTCGGTGCGGTCCAGCAGTTGCCGCAGGCGAGCGTCGTCGAGCTCGGCCGTACGGTCGAAGGCCGTCCGATGTCGCTGCTGACGCTCGGCACGCCGGAAACCGATGGTGCGCCGAAGAAGAAGGTGTGGATCATCGCGCGTCAGCATCCGGGCGAATCGATGGCCGAGTGGTTCGTCGAAGGCCTGGTCAAGCGGCTGGCCGGATGGGGCGACTGGGCTGGCGATCCGGTTGCGCGCAAGCTCTACGATCGCGCGACGTTCTACATCGTCCCGAACATGAACCCGGACGGCAGCGTGCACGGTAACCTGCGCACCAATGCGGCCGGCGCGAACCTGAACCGCGAGTGGATGGCACCCGATGCCGAGCGCAGCCCCGAAGTGCTGGCCGTGCGCGATGCGATCCACGCGATCGGTTGCGACATGTTCTTCGACATTCACGGCGACGAGGATCTGCCGTACGTGTTCGTCGCCGGCTCGGAGATGCTGCCAAGCTTTACCGAGCAGCAGGGCAAGGAGCAGGCTGCGTTCATCGACGCGTTCAAGGTCGCAAGCCCCGACTTCCAGACCGAGCATGGCTACGCGGCGAGCAAGTACAAGGAAGATGCGCTGAAGCTCGCGTCGAAGTACATCGGCCACCAGTTCGGCTGTCTGTCGTTGACGCTCGAAATGCCGTTCAAGGACAACGCCAACCTGCCCGACGAGCGCGTCGGCTGGAACGGCGAGCGCAGCGCGGCGCTCGGCGCGGCGATGCTCGCCGCGATCCTGGTGCACATCGACACGTTCGGTTAAGCACGGCCGTCGTCGCATGAAAAAAGCCGACGCATCTTGCGATGCGTCGGCTTTTTTGCTGCTGTCGTTGCCGCTCCGTCGTATCAGGACTTCTTCGCGGTTTTTTTCTTCACGGCTTTCTTCTGGCCACTTGATTTCTTCGTCGCGACGGCCTTCTTGCTGCCGGTGCGACCCGATGCCTTCGCCTTGGCCTTGCCGCGATGCGACTTGCCCTTGAACTTCTTCGTCGAAGACGACGAGCGCTCGACGCGTGGCTTCAGCGGCGGAACCGGGTCGTTCCAGCTGAACGCGAGCATTTGCTGGCCGACGTAGCCGCAACGGAATTTCAGCGGCGTCGGATCGCTGCCGTTGCTGTGGATGCCGAGCCCGTCGACGGTGACGATGTTGTCGACCTTCACGCGCTGCTTGCCCTGGTCGAACGAGTCGTTCCACGGCGTGATCGTCGCGTTGCCGCTGTCGAATGCGTTCGGCGCGAAGTCGACGCGGTCGAACGCCGTCGACGTGCTGGCGATGAAGCTGCCGTGCGCCGCACAATCGGCGGCGAGCGGATCGGCATGCATCTCGTTGACGAATTTGTTGATCAGTTCGGAGCGCTGGTCGAGCAGATCGGCGAATACCGGTGCGGGAAGCGCAAGCGACAGGCCCGCGATACAGGCTGCCAGCTTGCCGAGCGCCCGGAAAATCCGGAGCGAGGCAGGAGAGCTGTCCATCTGGTTATTGGTGAGGAGCGAAGGAGACATCGGGCACGTATAGATGCCCGATGAAGAACAGGAGTTCAATCTTAGCGTAAAAAAGTTGTGCAGCAGTAGGTGGCGTATTCGGCGCGCGCCGCGGAAGTACCGCCGGTACGCGTGTGCGCCGAGCCGATCAGGGGGATTTTCAGGCGCGCGGGCCGCCGAGGCGGTAGCGCCGGACGTCGAAGGTCGTGACCCACGCGGGGCGATAGACGGCGATGAGTGCCGTTGCCATGCCGGTGAACCATGCTTCGCCGAGCGCCAGCAGTGCGGTGTTCAGCAGATAGCCGGCCGGAATCACGACGGGCACGCCGTCGGCGAGTGCGAGCTGGACACCTGCCGCCGCGGCGGCGACCGCGACGATCGCGATGGCCGGCGACAGGAAGCCCTGCCCGGTGATGAACGAGGCGAGGTTATGCGGTAGCCAGGCGAGCGCGGCGCGTTGCAGCAACGCCGACACGCCGACAGGCAGCGCACCGTAGATCAGATAGGTCAGGCCGATGCCTTGCCACGGCGCGTCAAAGATGACCGCGGCAATCGCCGTGACGGCGCCCATCGCGACCAGCGCGAGTGTCCAGTCGAACAGCGTGACGAGCAGGGTGGCGCCAAGCAGATGCATGACGATGCCATCCTCGAGCCATGCGTTCGAGGCCCACAGGACCGTGATCGCGGTGACGAGCGCGAGCCACACGTGCTGAAGCGTGGCGTCTTGCAGACGTACGAACGGGCGATTCCAGATCGCGAGCGCGAGCAGGGCCACGGCGGCGATCCAGCCACCGATGCCAACCCAGAGCGGAAGCGGTGTGAAAAGAAAACCCATGCGTCCATATTACTCGTTGAGCATCAAAGGTGGGAATCTGCACATGCCCGATCGTCGCAATATCGAGACTGTTTGCCTAGCGTCCGCGCCGGAACCGTGGCCGCGGTTCGGCGGCGAGCGGCAGGTCCTGCGTGCCGGCATGGGCGGTAGGCAACGGGTACGGACGGTCATGCCGTTGTGTACGCAGCGGAACCGGGCCGTGTTCGCCGATGGCCGGTTTGCGGGTGCGGTTGCGGTTCGCCAGCAGCACCTCGAGATGGGGCGACAGCCAGCCGTTGTAGATCGCGACGGCGGCGGCGCGGTTTGCTGCGCCGAGCTGCTGGAAGATGCTCGCGAGGTGGATCTTCACGGTGCCTTCGCTGATGCCGAGCGTACGCGCGATCATCTTGTTCGTGCTGCCCATGTGGACGAACCGCATGATCTGCGCTTGCCGCGGCGACAGGAGGCCGCTCGGCGGGCGGCGGGGCAGCGAGCCGGCGAGCGTCTGGAAATGGGCATCCTGGCGTGCCGTCGTCGGGGTGGGCAGCAGGCTGAGGGCGATCGGCGGAATGTAGTGCCCGCCCAGCAGCACGATCTCGAGCGCACGTACGATCAGGTGCGGCCGCGTGGAATGCGGGATCACGCCCGCGACGCCGTAGTTGAAGAAGCGCTGGATGGCTTCGGGCGAGACTTCGTCGACCAGGACGGCGATCGGCGTCGGCGAGCACGCGTTGCCGAGTGCCTGGAGCTCGCTGAGCCGGCCCACGTCGAGCCAGTCGATCGCGACGAGGTCGAAACGCTGGGTGCGCAGTAGCCGGCGCGCCAGGAAACTGTCGGGCGCATCGTTGATGCTGGCGTGCCGGTCGATCTGCCGCAGCAGGGCCTTCAGTCCGTCACGCCGTTCGGCGTCTGAGTTAAGCACCAAGAACCGCATATTCAATCTCCGTAAGGTGAGTCATCGACTGCTATCGGGTATAAGCTGGTCCCGATAATGACAAAGACCTTACACGATGTCTGCTTGGCTGAAAGGCTTAGGAAAAGTTCGAAATTTTCGGCGACAGAGCATCGGACAAGAAAAAAAGCCGCTTCGGCAGGCACCGGAAGCGGCTTTTGGCGGGGCAGGCCGATGGGCCTGCGGGGACTGTCAGTGGAAGTGCGGCTGGGCGGGCGACGCGTCTTCCGGCATTTCCGCATGGACGATTTCGCCGAGCGGATCTGCGTAGAGCGGCACGCCGCAGTCGTCGCAGTATTCGGGTTCGAAACGGCCCGCGTGCCTGCGGACGTCGGTTACGCCGCATTCCTTCAGCAGGCTCACGATTTCTTCGAGCGGCCCTTCGATCGGCGCTTCGCCTTCGAGCGTCGCGCTGTCGGTCGATACGTCGCCGTTTTCACGGCCGTAGAGCGGCCACACGACACCGTAGATCACGTCGTTGCTGGCACGCCGCGTGAAGCCCACGCGATACTCATCGATACGACGCTCGCCGAAGCCGGCGACCACCGCCCGCAACTCTTGCGGCGCCGCACCAAGTGTGTCGAATAGATAACGAATGGCCGTTCGGACGGTGTGCGGACGCACACGTTCGTCCGCATCGCGACAGGCCGAGTAGTACGCGTCCGGAAGCAGGCATTCGAATTCGCATCCGGGCAGCGCGATCGACAGGTTCGGGCCGCCTTGTGCCGTCCACTGTTCAAGGCACTGGCCGCGCTCGATGCGGCTGCCGTTTTCTTCTTCCTGCCAGCGGAACAGCGGTGCGCCGGCCGGCGCGGCGACGACCGCCAGCAGGAAGCGCGGATCGGCCAGGATCGGCGAGGTTTCCGGCAGATCGCCGAAGCTCAGCTTCGGGGTGTGCTGGCCGATTGCCGCATGGGCGAGTTGCTGCGCAAGCCGGTAGGTTTCCACGTGGTGCCGCGGCAACTGGTCGATGCTGTAGAGGAACGGGGCGAGCCCGACGAGCGTGCCGTTCGCCAGGACGTGCGCCTGCAGATGCGTTCGCAGCGCGTCGGCCACGTCGCCCTTGAGCGGACCGGACGGAATCATGTAACGCGTCCAGGCGAGAACCGGGACGGCGACCAGCAGCGCATCGTACGGTTGACCGTCGTGCTCGATCACCATCGACTCGCTGTGCGTCTCGGCCATATCGGCGAGCGCGCCGTAGGCGTCGGGATGATTCTGCTGGAGATGGTCGAGCGCGGCGTCGAGCGTGGTCTGATTGCCGTTGCGGACAATCTTGGCGAGCAGCGCATCGAGCTTCGCTTCCCAGAAGCGATCCTCGATGCGGCTGCCCGACGCGAAGAGCGCAAGCGACAGACCGACCAGTTTGTCGGCATCGGGGGGGAGGCGTTTGGCGATTCGCTGGCGCATATTAAAGACGTATATAGAAAGAGGCGAAGAACCTCACATTCTAGTCCGTTCTTTGCACCATAAGCGGTCTCGTGCCTCACGCATGGCCGGACGGCCGAATTGCGGCGTTTGTGAAAAAGTTGCGTCAAACCCCTTGCGCGATCGCCGGGGGGTGCATAGAATCACGCCTCTTTCGCGCTAACGGAAACGCGGCGCGGAAGGAAGGGAAGCAGTGCTGTTGGGGTTCGGTGGTAGCGAGCCTCGGCGGCACGGAAGTTGAGCCCCGCAGTCGCAACGAAGTCGTTCAGAAAGTTGTTGACGAGCTGCGAAACACGGTTCATAATCTCGCTTCTCTGCTGCTGAAAACGCAGCGCTGCTGAGGGGTTCAAGATTCCTCGCAGAAATGCTCTTTAAAAATTAACAGCCGATAAGTGTGGGCGCTTGATGAAAGCGAGCTGATCCTCGGATCAGATAGCAAAAGTATCAAGAGTCTCACACTAAAGTAAGTCAGGTTTATGAAGTGATTCATATTCCTGTCAGCTTTGAGTGAGCGACCGGTTCGAAAGAACCGAAAACAGTAACAGGTTTAAACTGAAGAGTTTGATCCTGGCTCAGATTGAACGCTGGCGGCATGCCTTACACATGCAAGTCGAACGGCAGCACGGGTGCTTGCACCTGGTGGCGAGTGGCGA
>NZ_JACFYV010000104.1:0-22291 GCF_016759955.1 Burkholderia sp. KCJ3K979 | reverse complement strand
GGTGCTGTGCGGGCTGTCCGAAGGCGTGATGTCGTTCACGGCTGCCCGGCTGCTGCAGGGTGTCGGCGGGGCGATGATGGTGCCGGTCGGGCGAATGATCGTCGTGCGAAGTACCGACAAGGCGAAGCTGATGCGCGCGATCGCGACGATCACGTGGCCGGGCATCGTCGCCCCCGTCGTCGGGCCGCCGATCGGCGGCTTCATCACGACCTACGCGTCGTGGCGATGGATCTTCCTGTTGAACGTCCCGTTCGGCCTTGCCGCACTCGTTTGTACCTGGCTGATCGTCCGGAACACGCGGGCCGACGAGCAACGGCCGCTCGACTGGGTGGGCTTCGTGCTGGCCGGTGGCGCATTGACCTGCTTGCTGATCGGCACCGAAGCGGCCGGCCAGCAGGATGTCGACTTCACGCGCGCGGGTGTCCTGGTGGGCGCAAGCGTGCTGTTCGGTATCGCTGCGTGGCTGTATGCGCGACGCTGCGCGCATCCGCTGCTCGATTTCACGACGCTGAAGGTGCCGACGTTCTCGGTGACGGTGATCACCGGTTCGATCACGCGAATGGCGATCAACGCCGTCCCGTACCTGCTGCCGCTGCTGTTCCAGATCGGCTTCGGGCTGTCGCCGTTCCAGTCAGGTCTGCTGCTGCTCGCGAGCGCGCTCGGCAACCTCGGGATGAAGGCGGGCACGTCGTGGATACTCGACCGTTACGGCTTTCGGCGTGTCGCGCTCGTCGACGTGACGATCGTCGGCATCTTCACCATCGCATGCGGCTGGTTGACCGCGTCGACGCCGCTGGCGATCACGCTGCTCGTCGTATTCGTCTACGGGCTCACGCGATCGATGCAGTTCACGACGCTCGCGACGCTGGCTTATGCGGATATCCCCTCTCACCAGACGAGCGCGGCCAGCACGCTGTGGAGCGCCGCGCAGCAAATGACGATCGGGATGGGGATCGCGTTCGGTGCATTGTCGCTGCGGCTCGCAGCATTGGTGCGCGGCGATGCGGCCGGCATGCACTACGTGCTCGCCGATTTTCGCTGGGCGTTCATCGCGGCGGGCGTGCTCGCGCTGCTGACGTTGCCGGGCTATGCACGGCTGGCTTCCGATGCCGGCGACCGGCTGCGGGCCAACATGGCGCGAGGATAGGCCGACTGCCAATCGTATTGGCGGGATGGCAGGTGAGTACGCATGTTTTGTGGCGCTCACCAAAAGCGCTGATTCGTTGCGGTCGCGATCGCTTGACGATCAGCGCAATCGGTCTCCAGTCACTGCGGGCGAGCGGCCATCTGGCCGGCCATGCTTGATCGGAATGCTCTGCGAACGATGACGTGCGGTGCCGGGATGAGCAGAGTGCGATGCGCGACAAGCGGCACGACAGCAGCGCAGCTGTTCCGCCTCCCGCTACTGCGCGTCATGGAAGATGATGCCAACCGTATGGCGGTGGCCGCTTCGAATCCGGCTGACGCCGTGGCGCAGGTTGACGCGATAGACGCCTCGGGTTCCGTGCACCGGCCGGCCGTGTACCGCGAAGATCACCGCGTCGCCTTGTGTCAGCGGCACCACTTCCGCACGCGACTGCATGCGTGGACGCTGTTCCGTCAGCACGAATTCCCCACCAGTGAAATCACGGCCCGGCGCTGACAGCAGGATCGCGACCTGCAGCGGAAATACGTGCTCGCCATACAGGTCCTGATGGAGGCAGTTGTAGTCGTCGGCGCCGTATTGCAAGATCAGCGGCGTCGGTCGCGTCTGCCCCGCCGCGTGGCAGCGATCGAGGAATGTCGCATGGTCGTTGGGATAACGAACGTCGATCCCGAGCGCTTGGTTCCAGCGATTCGCGATCGGCGCGAGATGCGGGTACATCGTCGCACGCAGCTCGGCGATGATCGCAGGCAGCGGATACGCGAAATACTTGTATTCGCCGCGGCCAAAGCCGTGCCGCGCCATCACGACGCGTGAACGATAGAGCGCATCGCGCGGATAGAGCGACGCGAGTGCATCGCACTCGCTGGCCGACATCAGGCCCGGTACGCGCGCGCATCCGAAGCGATCGAGCTCGGCATCGACGCTCGGCCAGTCGAGGGTGTCGACGCGTTGCGCGATGTCCAGCGATTCGACGGCAGGTTGCAGATCGGCAATGTTCACGGGCGTACCTCGGGGCATGGGCAGCGTGGCGCCGTGCGGCCGCGCACGGTCGAGTTCACGATGAAAGTTGATGAACCCAGTCTAGCGGCGTCCGGGAGCCGGCACGCTCCAGATCTTGCGCTTTAATTCGGGCGGCGAAACGGGGAAACGTTGAAGGCGCGGCATCGACACACTGAACGTGGCGACGTGCCGGAGCGCAGAGGCGCAGAGGGCGCAGAGACGGAGAGACGGAGAGACGGAGAGACGGAGAGACGGAGAGACGGAGAGACGGAGAGACGACAAATCGAGCCTGCGCGGCGGATAGCCGGCTATCGCCCGCCACCCGCCGCACCCACGATCAGGCCAGCGACCGGAACAACCAGTAAAGCCCTGCTGCCAGCGCGATCGACGCCGGCAGCGTCAGCACCCATGCGAGGACGAGGCTGCGCACCGTGCTCCATTGCAGCCCGGAGCCGTTCGCCGCCATCGTGCCCGCCACGCCCGACGACAGCACGTGAGTCGTCGACACGGGCAGCCCGTACATGTCGGCGGCGCCGATCGTCAGCATCGCGACGAGTTCGGCCGACGCACCTTGACCGTACGTCAGGTGCTGCTTGCCGATTTTTTCGCCGACGGTCACGACGATCCGCTTCCAGCCGACCATCGTGCCGAGGCCCAGCGCGATCGCGACGGCCACCTTTACCCACGTCGGAATGAACTTGGTCGCGTGGTCGAGCTGCTTGCGATAGTTGTCGATCGCGAGCTTGTCATCGGTGGCGAATGCGGGCTGCCCCGACTTCTCCATCAGACGAATGGCTTCGGAGACCAGATACATCGTGTTGCGCACGTTGTCGACGTCGCGCTGCGGTACGGCCGCCATCGAGCCCGACGCGCCGACGGCGGTCGCGAGCGACGTGGACAATTGCGCGACGGCCGGCAGCACGGCGGGCGTCAGTTCACGATGCTGCACGTAGTGTTCGACATCGGCGCGCGGGTTCGCGGACGGCGCGACGCCGTTCGTGTACTTCCCGAACGTCGCGGCCGCCTGGTTCGCGACCGCCACGAAAGTCTGCGATTCGGCGGGCGTGACGGCCTTGTTCAGCGCGTAGGCGGTCGGCACCGTGCCGATCAGGATCAGCATGATGAGGCCCATCCCTTTCTGCCCGTCGTTCGACCCGTGCGCGAACGACACGCCGGTGCAGGTGAGGATCAGCAGGCAGCGAATCCAGAACGGCGGCGGCTGATCCTTCGGCGGCTCCTTGTACAGCTCCGGAATTCGCACGAGCGCCTTCAGCACGAGCAGCAGCAGTGACGCGCACAGGAACCCGACGATCGGCGACAGCAGCAGCGACTTGCCGACGCCGAGAGCCTGGCCCCAGTCGACCCCACTCGTGCCGGACGGCCCATGCATCAGCTGGTTCATCAGCCCGACGCCGATGATCGACCCGATCAGCGTATGCGAGCTCGACGACGGCAACCCGAAATACCAGGTCGCGAGGTTCCAGACGATCGCGGCGATCAGCAGCGCGAACACCATCGCGAAGCCCGAGCCGCTGCCGACCTGCAGGATCAGCTCGACCGGCAGCAACTGCAGGATGCCGAACGCGACGGCACCGCTCGAGACCATCACGCCGAGGAAGTTCCACATGCCCGACCAGATCACCGCGACGTTCGGCGTCAGCGAGTGCGTGTAGATCACGGTCGCGACCGCATTCGCGGTGTCGTGGAAGCCGTTGACGAATTCGAAGCCGAGCGCGATCAGCAGTGCGGCGCCGAGCAGCAGGTATGGGAACAGTGTCCCTTCGCGGACCGGCGCCAGATCGGCGACCAGGTGCGTGGCGATATAGACGGCGCCGAGCACGAGCACCAGCAGGAATGCGGCATAGCCGACCTGTCGGGTGCGTGCGACGGAGCCCGGATTGTTCGGGGCGGACGAAGCGGGTTGATTCATGACGGCATCTCGTGAGGGAACCGCGTCCGATGCTAGCTGCGGCTAGCCGTCAGTTTGATGACAGTCGGGATGACGAACGGTGTGTCTTACCGGATGTAAGGCGGGCGGCGGCATGCGACGCGCCGGAGCGCGTCGTCGACTCACATAGTGAACATCACAGTGACTTACGCGCCGGTGTCGCGCGGGTCATCGTCCGTCGTGGCCAACGTCCAGCCGGCCGGCGACGCGACGAACGTCGTGCACGACAGCGGCGCGACGTCGAGACGCGCGGCCGCTTCGGGAGCCATCCGCAGCACATGCGCGATGGCCGCGCGGACGATCGGCGCATGCGTGATCGCGACGATGTCGCGCTCGGGCGGCAGCGCGTTCAACCAGGTGCCGATCCGGTGCGCGGCGGCTTCGAACGATTCGCCGCGATGCGGCGACGCGGACGGCGTGCCGAGCCACGCGGCAAGTTCGTCAGGGAGGTCGCGTGCGAGATCATGCAGCCGCTTGCCGCGCCAGTGGCCGTAATCGATGTCGCGCAGCGCGTCGTCGATGTCGGCACGCAGCCCGACCGCATCGGCGGTCTGCCTGGCGCAGCGTGCCGGGCTGCACAGCACGAGCGAGCCCGCGACGGCCTTCCACCGGCCACGCAGCGCAGCAGCTTCGGCGAGCCCGTGCGCGTCGAGCGGATCGTCGTCGGGAAACGTGCCGGTGCGCATGGCGCGGGTCGATGCGTGGGCGATCAGGCGCAGTGAGGCAGGTAGGGTCATGTCGGTTGTCGGATGATCCGGAACGGAGCGCGCTCGCCCATCTGTGATCGCTTCAATACGCGAACGTTCGCGCGTACAATTCGCCCGATACGAAGCGCGGAAGCCGGTGCAATTCCGGCGCGGTCGCGCCACTGTAACCGGAGAATCGATGATCCCGGAAGCCAGACCTGCCTTCGTACCCATCCATCATTTGTCGGGGCGCGATTCCCCTGAGGTGCATCCATGAGCGAAGCAGTGCTGAAGCCGGCGGTCGTGCCGGCACCCATTCCCGTCCGTGAGCTGTTGCCGTGGGCCGTGTTCGTCGGCCTGATTCTGCTGCTGGCCTTGTATTTCGTCGGTGCGGAACAGGGCGCGACGTCGCTCGTGCCGGGCATGGTCGTCCACGAATTCGTCCACGACGGCCGCCATCTGCTCGGCTTTCCCTGCCACTGACGCGGAGCCTACGATGGTCGGAAAGCTGCTCATGCGCGGGATGCTCGCAGGCATCGCCGCGGGCCTCCTCACGTTCGGTTTCGCCAGGATCGTCGGCGAACCGCAAGTCGATCAGGCGATCGCCTTCGAAGAAAAAACCACCGCCGCTCAAGGCGAGGCGCCGGAGCCCGAGCTGGTCAGCCGCCACACGCAGGCCGGCCTTGGCTTGCTGACGGGCGTCGTGACGTACGGCGCGGCATTCGGCGGGCTGTTCTCGCTGGTCTTCGCGTATGCGTACGGACGCGGCAGCCGCCTGCCGGCACGGCCGCTGGCCGCGTGGCTCGCGCTGGCGGCATTCGTCGCGCTCGTGATCGTGCCGAACCTCAAGTACCCGGCCAATCCGCCGTCGGTCGGCGATCCCGACACGATCGGTTATCGCACCGGGCTGTTCTTCCTGATGATCGCGATCTCGGTCGCGACGATGGTGTTCTCGGTCGGCGTGCGCCGCCATCTGCTGGCGAAGCTCGGCCAGTGGAACGCGTCGATCGTCGCCGGGCTCGTGTTCGTCGCGATCATCGCGGCCGTGCAGGTCGGGCTGCCGTCGGTCAGCGAGTTGCCGGCCGATTTCCCGGCGGCGTTGCTGTGGAAGTTCCGCGTGGCGGCGATCGGCATGCAGGTGATCATGTGGACGACGCTCGGCCTGCTGTTCGGCGCGTGGGTCGAACGCGGCGAACGCGCCGGCATGCGCGCCGCCTGAACGCGGGGCAAACGGGCGCGCCTAGCGCAGCATGCGTGGCGCGTTCCACGTCGATTCGCGCGCCAGCGCGACGAACGCGGCCAGATAGTCGACCGCTGCGTCCGCTTCGCGGATGCCGAGGAAGATCTGCTTTGCGATGCCTTTCTTGCCGAGCTTGACCGGCACGACCGGCATCCGGTCCGCATACTCGTCGGCGAGCCACCGCGGCAGTGCTGCCACGCCGCGCCCACTCGCGACCATCTGCAACATGATGTCGGTCGTCTCGATCGACTTGTGCCGCCTCGGCACGATGCCGGCCGGCGTCAGGAACTGGTTGTAGATGTCGAGCCGGTCGGTTTCGACCGGGTACGTGATCAGGACCTCGTCGGTCAGTTGCTCGGGCGTCACGTGGTCGACGTTCGCGAGCCGGTGTGAATCCGCGACCACCAGCACCTGTTCGTAGTCGAACACGGGATCGAAGCGCAGCCCCGGCTTGTTCAGCGGATCGGGTGTGACGAGCACGTCGATGTCGTAACCGAACAGCGCGCCGATGCCGCCGAACTGGAAGCGCTGCTTCACGTCCACGTCGACGTCGGGCCAGCGCGACAGGTACGGCGACACGACCTTCAGCAGCCACTGGTAGCACGGATGGCACTCCATCCCGATGCGCAGCGTGCCGCGCTCGCCCTTCGCGTACTGCTTCATCCGCTCCTCGGCGAGCTCGAACTGCGGCAGCAGCCGGTTCGCCAGCTTCAGCAGATATTGCCCGCCCTGCGTGAGCCGCAGGCCGCGGCCTTCACGGTCCCAGATCGGCGTGCCGAGCTGCTGCTCGATCTTCCGGACGGTGTGGCTGAGCGCCGATTGCGTGAGGTGCAGCGCATTGGCCGCCGCGGTCAGCGAGCCCTGACGCTCGACTTCACGAATGACGACGAGATGGAATCGTTCCAGCATGGATCGCGCGCATCCCACGGATGCATGAAAAATGTTAATGGATGAATGAAATAATGCCATTTTATTTCATGGTTTGAAATCCCTATGATGGCTGCCGGATCTACTCTTTCTTCTGGACGGCAGCTTCATGGTCACGACACACAACCTCGGTTTTCCGCGCATCGGCGCGAAGCGCGAACTCAAGTTCGGTCTCGAACGCTACTGGAAGGGCGAATCGTCGCGCGACGAACTGAAGGCGCTCGGCGCCGCGCTGCGCCGGCGCCACTGGCACGACCAGCGCGATCTCGATCTCGCGCCGATCGGCGACTTCGCGTTCTATGACCAGGTGCTCGACATGAGCTTCACGCTCGGCAACCTGCCGAAGCGCGTGCAGGATTTCCACGGCGATGCGCTCGACAATTATTTCCGCGTCGCGCGCGGCCGGTCCGCGCAGTCGGCCGAGGAGCACGCCGCGTGCTGCGGCGGCGTCGCGGCCGGCGAAATGACGAAGTGGTTCGACACGAACTATCACTACATCGTGCCGGAGTTCCATGCGGACACGAACTTCTCGCTCGATCCGTCGCGCCTGCTGCTGCAACTGGCCGAAGCGAACGCGCAGGGTGTGAATGCGAAACCGGTGATTCTCGGCCCGGTCACGTATCTGTGGCTCGGCAAGGCGAAGGACGATTCGGATCGCCTCGCGCTGCTGCCGAAGCTGCTGCCGGTGTACGGCGCGCTGCTCGACACGCTGACCGCGCAGGGCGTCGAATGGGTGCAGATCGACGAGCCGATTCTCGTGACCGAACTCGATGCCGAATGGCGTCAGGCATTCCGCATCGCGTATGCGGCGCTCGAAACGCGCCGCATCAAGCTGCTGCTTGCCACGTACTTCGGCCAGCTTCAGGACAATCTGACGCTCGCGGCGTCGCTGCCGGTCGACGGCCTGCATATCGACGCGATCAACGCCCGCGACGAAGTCGACGCACTGGTGCGTGAGCTGCCGGCCGAACGCGTGCTGTCGGTCGGCGCGATCAACGGCCGCAACATCTGGAAGACGGACCTGAACGCGGCGCTCGACTGGCTCGAACCGCTCGCGAAGCAACTGGGCGATCGCCTGTGGCTCGCGCCGTCGTGCTCGCTGCTGCACGTGCCGGTCGACCTCGCGAGCGAGGAGAAGCTCGACGCGGAAATCCGCTCGTGGCTCGCATTCGCGCTGCAGAAACTCGACGAACTGAAGGTGCTCGCGACCGCACTGAACGAAGGCCGCGACAAGGTAGCCGACGCGCTCGCCGCGAATGCCGCCGCGATCGATTCGCGCCGCCGCTCGCCGCGCGTGAACAATCCGGTGGTGAAGGCCGCGATCGCGCGCATCGACGCGCAGCTCGGCAACCGCGCGAGCCCCTATGCGCAGCGTGCGTCGAAGCAGTCGGCGCGCCTGAACCTGCCGGCGTTCCCGACGACGACGATCGGCTCGTTCCCGCAGACCGCCGAAATCCGCCAGGCGCGCAGCCGGTTCAAGGCCGGCGCGCTGGACGAAGCCGGCTATCGCACGGCGATGCAGGCCGAGATCGAACGCAGCGTGCGCGAACAGGAATCGCTCGAACTCGACGTGCTCGTGCATGGCGAAGCCGAGCGCAACGACATGGTCGAATACTTCGGCGAGCAGCTCGACGGCTACGCATTCAGCCAGTTCGGCTGGGTGCAGTCGTACGGTTCGCGCTGCGTGAAGCCGCCGATCCTGTTCGGCGACATCAGCCGCCCCAAGGCGATGACGGTCGAGTGGATCGCCTATGCGCAGTCGCTGACGCGCAAGCCGATGAAGGGCATGCTGACCGGCCCCGTGACGATCCTGAACTGGTCGTTCGTGCGAGACGACCAGCCGCGCGCGGTGTCGTGCTACCAGCTTGCGCTGGCGATCCGCGAGGAAGTGCTCGATCTCGAGAGGGCCGGCGTGCGCGTGATCCAGATCGACGAAGCGGCGCTGCGCGAAGGGCTGCCATTGCGTCGCGCGCAGTGGAACGAATACCTGAAATGGGCGGTGGAGTCGTTCCGCATCACCGCGAACGGCGTGCAGGACGACACGCAGATCCACACGCACATGTGCTATTCGGAATTCAACGACATCATCGCGTCGATCGCCGACATGGATGCCGATGTGATCACGATCGAGACGTCTCGCTCGGACATGGAGCTGCTCGATGCGTTCGACACCTTCAAGTATCCGAACGAAATCGGGCCGGGCGTGTACGACATCCATTCGCCGAACATCCCGACGCAGGATCACATCGTCGGGCTGATGAGGAAGGCGGCCGAGCGGATTCCGGCGGAACGTCTGTGGGTGAACCCGGATTGCGGCTTGAAGACGCGCCAGTGGGCGGAAGTGATTCCGGCGCTGACTAACATGGTTGCCGCCGCGAAGACGCTGCGCAATCAGGTGCAGTAACTACGCGACAGGCACCGTGCGGTACCGTCGCGGTCGACGATCGATGACAGGACGAAAAGAAACGACCCGCGAAAGCGGGTCGTCTTTCGTCATGCATGCGTTGGCGACAGGCGCTACGCGGTGCGCGCGCCGCGCGGCAGCGCGTCGTCCGTCTTGCCGGTCGCGCCCGCATCGTCGATGCTGACGCGGCGCGAGATCAGCCACACGCACAGCGACGACAGCACGGCGGCACTCGCGTACTGGATCGCGAGCGGCCACCATTGCGGCGCGGTGTTCTGCGCGATGATGGTCGCGACCAGCGGCGTGAGGCCGCCGGCGAGCGCGCCGCACACCTGGTACGCGATCGAGATTGCGGTATAGCGAATCCGCGCGACGAAGATGCCGCTGACGAAGCCCGCGACGACCGAGTAGTAGCCCGATTCCGCGAGCGTCGCGAGGCCGACGCCGACCGTGATCGACACCGGCGTGCCCAGGTGTACGAGCGGCAGCATCACGAACGGGACGATCATCGCCCACGCGCCGGTGATCAGCAGCACGCGCGTGGTGCCGAAGCGCTGCGCGAGGAACGCGGCCGCGAGCTGCACGACGAACTGCAGCACTGCGACGATCGTCATGCAATGCAGCACCATCGACCGGTCGAGCGACAGGAACTGCGTCGCATAACTGATCATGAAGATGTTGCTGAAATACACGCCGGCGATACCGTACACGTTCGCGCCGATCGCGAGCAGCAGCAGCGGCCAGACCTTGAGCGCTTCGCGCAGCGGTTTCTGCGCGATGTTGCCGCTCTTCCTGACTTCCTCGAACTCGGGCGACTCCGACACGCTCGCGCGGATCACGAAACCGACGATCAGCAGCACCGAGCTCGCGAGGAACGGCACGCGCCAGCCCCAGCTCATCATGTCGTCCTTCGACAGCGTGCTGATCGCGCCGAACGCGAGCATCGACAGGATCAGGCCGCTCGCGCTGCCGAGCTGCGCGAACGACGCGAAGAAGGTGCGCTTGCCTTCGGGCGCGTGCTCGCCGGCCAGCAGCACCGCGCCGCCCCATTCGCCGCCCACCGCGATGCCTTGCAGCACGCGCATCAGCACCAGCAGGATCGGTGCGATCACGCCGGCTTGCGCATGGGTGGGCAGCAGGCCGATCGCGACCGTCGACACGGCCATCAGCATCAGCGTCGCGAGCAGCGACCGCTTGCGGCCGAAGCGGTCGCCGAGATAGCCGAACATCACGCCGCCGAGCGGCCGCGCGAAGAAGCCGACCGCGAACGAGCCGAACGACGCGAGCAGGCTGATGAAGCGGTTTTCGCCGGGAAAGAACAGCGGCCCGAATACGATGGCGGCGGCGGTCGCATAACTATAGAAGTCGTACCACTCGATCGTGGTGCCGACGAACGAAGCGAGCGCCGCCCGCCTCGGCTGCTTGACGGAAGTCCCCATCTCGATGTGTGCTCCTCTGGAATCCTCTGATTTTGGAATAGTGGCGGCGCCGCGATCAGTCGCGGTACGCGACGCCTGGCAGCACGCACAGCAGCTCGTACGCGAGGTTCGCGCCGAGGAGCGCCGTGGTGCCGAACGGGTCGTACGGCGGCGCGACTTCGACGAGATCGCAGCCGACGATGTTCAGCCCCTTCGCGCCGCGGATGATCTCGAGCGCCTGCGGCACCGTGAGGCCCGCGATTTCCGGCGTGCCGGTGCCCGGCGCGTAGGCCGGATCGATGCCGTCGATGTCGAACGTGATGTAGACGGGCGTGTCGCCGATGCGCGCGCGCACTTCTTCCATCAGCGGCGCGAGCGACTTGTTCCAGCATTCCTCGGCCTGGACCACGCGGAAACCCTGCTCGCGGCACCAGTCGAAATCCTCGGCCGCGTAGCCGGTGCCGCGCAGGCCGATCTGCGTGACCTTGTCGCCGCGCAGCAGCCCTTCCTCGACCGCGCGGCGGAACGGCGTGCCGTGCGCGATCTTTTCGCCCATCATCGTGTCGTTCACGTCGGCGTGTGCATCGACGTGGATCAATGCAACCTTGCCGTGCTTGCGGTGGATCGCGCGCAGGATCGGCAGCGCGATCGTATGGTCGCCGCCGAGCGTGATCGGCTTGCAGTCGTGCTCGAGAATCGCGTCGTACGCGGCCTCGATGCGGGCGATCGAATCGTGCAGGTTGTACGGATTGATCGCGACGTCGCCGATGTCGGCGATCTGCAGCGAATCGAAGGGTGCTGCGCGCGTGGCCATGTTGTACGGGCGCAGCAGCACGGATTCGGTGCGGATCTGGCGCGGGCCGAAGCGCGCGCCGGTGCGGTTGGAGGTGCCGAGATCGAACGGCACGCCGACGAAACAGGCGTCGAGGCCTTCGGCGCTCGACACGTGCGGCAGGCGCATCATCGTTGCGATGCCGCCGCAGCGCGGCATTTCATTGCCGCCGAGCGGCTGAAAGTGGGTGTGGTCGTTCATGGAGTCGTCTCTTCCGATGTGGGGTGCCGTATCATGCGACGCGGCCTGGCGCACAGTTTTACGCGCTCCGCCGGGAAAGAAGAATGCGAAGATATCGACGTAAACATCGATCTTCATCGATGTATGGAAGGGGATGAACGTGCTGGGGAATCTGTCGACCCTCGATCTGCGGTTGATCCGCGTGTTTCTCGCGGTCACGGACGCGGGCGGCGTGTCGGCCGCGCAGGCGGTGCTGAACGTCGGCCAGTCGACCATCAGCGCGCAGTTGTCGTCGCTCGAGACGCGGCTCGGCTACCGGCTTTGCGAGCGCGGCCGCAGCGGCTTCCGGCTCACGCCGAAGGGCGAGCGGTTTCATGCGATGAGCCGCAAGCTGCTGGCGGCGCTCGACGAATTCGGGATGGCCGCGCGGCACATGGATCGCCAACTGGTCGGCACGCTGAACATCGGCCTGATCGGCCATACGCCGGTGAGCCAGAATGCGCGGATCGCCGAGGCGATCGCCGCGTTCCGCACCCGCGACGAGGCCGTGCGCTTCTCGATTTCGGTGCGCGCGCCCGGCGATCTCGAGGAAAAGCTGCTGAGCAACGAGATCCAGATCGCGGTCGGCTACTTCTGGCATCGCGTGCCGACGCTGCACTACACGCCGCTGTTCATCGAGCGGCAGATCGCGTACTGCGGCCGCGGCCATCCGCTGTTCGACGGCGCCGGCACGCTGACGCCGGCCGACGTCGCCGGCTTCGAGTGGGCGTGGCGCTCGTATCCGCTGCCGGAGGCGCAGATGTCGACGACGCCCGATCGCGTGACCGCGACCGCCGACAACATGGAGGCCGTCGCGCTGCTGATCCTGTCCGGCCATCATCTCGGCTACCTGCCGCAGCACTTCGCGGCGCCATACGTCGCGCAGGGGCTGCTCGCGCCGCTCAATCCGGATCGACTGCACTACGAGGTCACGTTCCACATGGTCGTGGCGCGCGACGGGCGTGGCGATCCGGTCGTCGAAGCGTTTCTCGAGGATCTCGAACGCGCGCATCAGTCGTCCGACGTGGTGTGACGCCGGCGCGGCCGACAAGGTGAACGAGCGTTGCGCCCGGGCGGCTTGCCGGCCGGGCGTGCGTCAGGGCACCGGCAGCCCGGCGTCGTGCTTCACCTCGCGCAGCGATAGCGCCGATTCGATCGACGTCACGCCCGGCAGCATCCGCAGCGAATCGCGCAGGAACGTGCCGTAGTCGTCGAGATCGCGCGCGACCACCTGCAGCAGATAGTCGGCCGTGCCCGCGACGTTGTGGCACGCGAGAATCCGCTCGATGCCGAGCACTTCGCGCTCGAACCGGTCGGCGACCTTGCGGTCGTGCGTCGCGAACCGCACGAGCACGAACGCGACCACGCCGAAGCCGAGCGCCTGGCGCGACAGTTGCGCGCGGTAGCGCTCGATGTAGCCCTCGTTTTCGAGACGTTTCAGGCGCCGTGCGCAAGGCGTTTCGGACAAGCCGACGGATTCGGCGAGCCGCGCGATCGGCAGGCGGCCGTCGCGCTGCACCGCAGCGAGGATCGCGCGGTCGGTTTTGTCGAGGTCGATCATGTTGGCAGAATCCTTGTCGTAATTTCATGATTGTGGCGGATTCCCCTATGAATCGCCAATTCCGCGTCAAAGATAGCCAGTAATCCCTCCGCCTTCAGCGGCAACATATCGTCAATGAAGGACGGGGGCAGACCATGATTTCCACGCATTTGCTGTTGATTTATCTCGCCGCGCTGGCGGCCATTTACGCGGTACCGGGGCCCGACATGGCGCTCGTGCTGCAGACCAGCATCGGCCGCGGCGTGCGGCCGGGGATGGCGGCGGCGGCCGGCCTGTCGCTCGCGCGCACCGCGCACGTGACGCTGTCGGCATGCGGCGTCGCGGCGTTGATTCGCAGCGCGCCGTGGCTCTACGAGGTGATCCGCTACGGCGGCGCGCTTTATCTCGCGTATGTCGCGATCCAGGTGTTCCGCTCGCCGGTGTTCGCGCTCAGCGACGGCGACGCGCCGGCGGGCGAACTGCGGCAGTCGTTCGTGAAGGGACTGCTGACCAACCTGCTGAACCCGAAGGCGCTGCTGTTCTGTTCGGTGCTGCTGCCGCAGTTCGTGCGGCCCGAGGTCGGGCCGGTCGTCTGGCAGATGTTCGAGCTCGGCGCGCTGCTGGTGGCGGCCGGCGTGTGCTTCGACCTCGCGTGTGTGTTCGGCGCATCGCGCATCGCGGCGTGGATGCGCGCGCATCCGCTCGCGCAGACGATGCAGCGCTGGACCTTTTCCGCGGCGTTGATCGGTTTCGCACTGCGGCTGTCGATGGACTGAGGGTTGCGCCGACATGGCCGCCGCGCGGATCGATCGGCCGCGCAGGCAGGCCCATGCTCGAATCGATACGGGCCGCGCGCGATGCCGGCCTTCCCGCGTGCGCCTTGCCGCGGAAGGGCGTGCGCGCAAATCGTCTGACTGTTCTAAACTTCCTGTTACTTCGCGCGTCGCAAACGCAGTCGCAAACGCGCCGTCGCGAATCGACTGACCGAACGGAACCGTCTTCCGCGGGCTATGTCCGATTTCCTGGCTGTTCCGTGCAACGCGGTACCAAGGAGGGTCTGAACATGGCAAGGCATCTTCAAGCCGACCGTGAACCCCGCATCGTCGCCGAGTCCAAGTGTCTCGGCCAGTGCGATCCGGCAGAACGCATCCACGTCACGATCATGTTGCGGCGGCAGGAAGAAGGGCAACTCGACGCATTGGTTCACCAGCTCGCCACCGGCGACGCCCGTGCAAAACCGGTGTCGCGCGACGCATTCGCGCAGCGTTTCTCCGCCAATCCCGACGACATTCGCAAGACCGAGGACTTCGCACACCGCCATCAGCTGACGGTCGATCGCGTCGATCCGGTCGAGAGCGTCGTCGTGCTGTCCGGCACGATCGCGCAGTTCGAAGCCGCATTCAGCGTGAAGCTCGAGCGTTTCGAGCATCGGTCGATCGGCCAGTATCGCGGCCGCTCGGGCCCGATCGTGTTGCCCGACGATATCGGCGATGCGGTCACGGCCGTGCTCGGCCTCGACAGCCGCCCGCAGGCGCGCCCGCACTTCCGCTTCCGTCCGCCGTTCAAGCCGGCGCGCGGCGCGGCGGCCGTCACGTTCACGCCGATCCAGCTTGCGTCGCTGTACGACTTTCCGGCCGGCGACGGCGCCGGGCAATGCATCGCGATCATCGAGCTCGGCGGCGGCTATCGCGCGGCCGACATCCAGCAGTATTTCCGCGGGCTCGGCATCACGACGCCGCCCAAGCTCGTCGACGTGAACGTCGGCACCGGCCGCAATGCGCCGACCGGCGAGCCGAACGGCCCGGACGGCGAAGTCGCGCTCGACATCGAAATCGCCGGCGCGATCGCACCGGCCGCGAAGATCGCGGTGTACTTCGCGCCGAACAGCGACGCGGGCTTCATCCAGGCCGTCAACGCGGCCGTGACCGACAAGACGAACCAGCCGTCCGTGATCTCGATCAGCTGGGGCGGCCCGGAAGCGATCTGGCAGGCGCAGTCGGCGCAGGCGTTCAATCGCGTGCTGCAGGCGGCCGCCGCGCAGGGCATCACCGTCTGCGCGGCGTCGGGCGATAGCGGCTCGGGCGACGGGCTGCAGGATGGCGCCGATCACGTCGACTTTCCCGCGTCGAGCCCGTACGTGCTCGGCTGCGGCGGCACGCAGCTCGACGCGCTGCCCGGGCAGGGCATCCGTAGCGAGGTCACGTGGAACGACGAGGCATCCGGCGGCGGGGCGGGCGGCGGCGGCGTCAGTGCGCTGTTCGACCTGCCGGCGTGGCAGCAGGGGCTGAAGGTCGCGCGCGCCGACGGCACCGCCACGCCGCTCGCGAAGCGCGGCGTGCCCGACGTGGCCGGCGACGCGTCGCCGCAGACGGGCTACGAAGTGTCGGTGGCCGGCACGCCCGCGGTGATGGGCGGCACGAGCGCGGTCGCACCGCTGTGGGCGGCGCTGATCGCCCGGATCAATGCGGCGAACGGCGCGTCGGCCGGCTGGATCAATCCGGTGCTGTACAAGCATCCGGGCGCGCTGCGCGACATCACGAAAGGCTCGAACGGCACTTATGCGGCCGCGTCCGGCTGGGACGCCTGCACGGGCCTCGGCAGCCCGAACGGCGCACAGCTCGCCACGATCCTCGCGCGCAAACCGTCGAGCTGACGCACGGGCACACGCCTTTCCGTTCGACGCGGGTGCTCTGCCCGCGTCTTTTTTCACCTCCAGGAGCAGCACGATGGACATCGATTCCGCATCTTCCGGCGGCGTGTATCCGCTGCATCACGGCGACCACAATTCGCATGGCGTGCCGCCGACCATCAACCCGGTCGCGCTGAGCCACGGCCGCGACCAGCCGTTCTTCGATCCGGTCGCGTACGGCAACGGCCCGGACGACTCGGTGACCGACACGACCGAGGCGGCCGCGATCACGCACCACACGATCCTGATCGACGGGAAGCGGATCGCGTACACGGCGACGGTCGGCCACCTCGTGACCGTCGATCCGAGCAGTTCGCAGCCGGCCGCGAAGATCTTCTACGTCGCGTTCACGGCCGACGGTGCGAAGGAGGAAACGCGGCCGGTGACGTTCTTCTATAACGGCGGGCCCGGTTCGTCGTCGGTGTTCGTGCTGCTCGGCTCGTTCGCGCCGAAGCGCATCAAGACGTCGATGCCGGGTTTCACGCCGCCCGCGCCGTACCAGATCGAAGACAACCCGGACAGCATGATCGATCACAGCGACCTGGTGTTCATCAACCCGGTCGGCACCGGCTATTCGGCGGCCGTCGCGCCGAACAAGAACCGCGACTTCTGGGGCGTCGACCAGGATGCGGATTCGCTGAAGCAGTTCATCAAGCGCTACCTGACGAAGAACAACCGCTGGAATTCGCCGAAATACCTGTTCGGCGAATCGTACGGCACCGCGCGCAGCTGCGTGCTCGCGTACAAGCTGCACGAGGACGGCGTCGACCTGAACGGCGTCACGCTGCAATCGTCGATCCTCGATTACCGGCAGGCCGGCAACCCGGTCGGCACGCTGCCGACCGCCGCGGCCGACGCGTGGTATCACAAGAAACTCGGCATCAAGCCGGCGCCGGCCGATCTCGGCGCATTCGTCGAGGAAGTCGCGCAGTTCGCGCGCACCGACTATCTGACCGCGCTGCGCGCGGTGCCGCATGCGAACCCGGCCACCGTGCAGAAACTGTCGGCATACACGGGCATCGATACGGCGACGCTGCAGTCGTGGGGGCTCGATATCGCGGGCTACGACACGCGCGGCAATTCGCTGTTCCTGACGACGCTGCTGCATGCGCAGGGGCTCGCGCTCGGTTCGTACGACGGCCGCGTGACCGGGATTTCGTCGGGTATCGCCGGCAAGATCGATCCGAATTCGGGCGGCAACGATCCGACGATGACGGCCGTGACTGGCGTCTATACGGCGATGTGGAACAGCTATCTGAACGAGCAGTTGAAGTTCACGTCGAACTCCGCGTTCACGGACCTGAACGATCAGGCCTTCAAGAACTGGGATTTCAGCCACATCGACCCGACCGGCGCGCAGCAGGGCATCGATGCGCAGGGGAACGTGATCCTCTACACGGCCGGCGACCTCGCCGCGGTGATGGCGCTGAACGTCGACCTGAAGGTGCTGTCCGCGAACGGCTTCTACGATTTCGTGACGCCGTTCTACCAGACCGTGATCGATCTGCAGCAGATGCCGCTGGAGGACCAGAAGGTGCGGCAGAACCTGTCCGCGCGATTCTATCCGTCGGGGCACATGGTGTATCTCGACGGCGGCTCGCGCACCGCGCTCAAGCGCGATCTCGCGACGATGTACGACGCGACGGTCAGCGATACGGGTGCACGGATGCGGATTCGTGCGCTGCAGGCGAAGAAGACGGGCGGCAACGCGTAGCGTTGCCCGTCGAGCAGACGCCGCGCGCAGCCGGGAGGGTGCGCGCGGCGGTATGTCGGTAGCCGGGCGGCCGGCTTATGCGGCCGGCCAGTCGAACATCGTGTACGGTAGCGCGCGCTTGTGGCGCGAGCCGTCGTAGAAGCGCAGCACCGTTTCATACACGCGATCGGCAACCGGCTTGCCTTCGAGGAAATCGTCGATCTCGTCGTAGGTCACGCCATACGCGTGCTCGTCCGGGCGCAGCGGGCGCAGCTCCTCGAGGTCGGCCGTCGGCACCTTCATCACGATCAGCTCCTCGCCGCCGAGCGCGCGCGCCACGCCGCGCACGCGCCGCTTGCTCAGGCCCGCGAGCGGCAGGATGTCCGCGCCGCCATCGCCGAACTTCGTGAAGAAACCCATCAGCGATTCGGCCGCGTGATCGGTGCCGATCACGATGCCGCGCCGTGCGCCGGCCACCGCGTACTGCGCGATCATGCGCTCGCGCGCCTTGATGTTGCCGTGCACGAAATCCTGCTGCGCGGGCGTTTCGAACGCGTGGCCGGACGCGACCAGCGAACGGAGCATCGCATCGGCGGCCGGCTTCACGTCGACCGTCAATACCTCGTCCGCGCGCACGAACGCGAGCGCGCGCTGCGCATCCTCTTCGTCGTTCTGCACGCCGTTCGGCAAGCGCATCGCGATGAAGCGCGCGTCGTAGCCGTCGGCGCGCAGGCGCTCGACCGACAGTTGCGCGAGCCGGCCGGCCGTCGACGAATCGACGCCGCCGCTGATGCCGAGCACGTAGGTCCGCAGGCCGGTCGAACGAAGGTACTGCGCGAGGAAATCGATGCGGCGGGCGATTTCGGCCTCGGCGTCGAAGTGCGGGGCGACGTTCAGTTCGGCAATGATCGCGCGTTGGCGGCTGGCGTAATCGGCGGAGGTCATGAGGGAAGATCCGGAACGAATTGCAAGGCGCTCATCATAAGCGCAATCGCGGCGTGCCGCCGCGCCGGACCTGCGTTTCCGGCGGTGTCGCGTTGCATCGACGAGACGCGGCGCATCGCCGTGGTGCGTGGTGCGCCGGGCGGGTGCTGGATGCCGGGCGGAAAGTGCCCGCTGGCTCGCGTCAGCGCCGTGCGAGCACGACGCCCACCAGCGCGAGCGCGAAGCCCGCGAGTTGGATCGGCGCGAGTGTTTCGCCGAACAGACCGTAACCCTGCAGCGCGGCCAGCGGCGGCGCGAGGAACAGCAGCGACGTCGCGCGCGCCGCATTGCCGCGCCGCAGCATCCACATCAGCATCGTGACCGCGCCGCCCGACAGGAACACGACGCCCCACACGAGCGACACCCACAGCGCCGGCGCGCCGATCCAGCGGGTCTCATGGAGCAGCGCGACGAACACGGCCGCGACGATCGCCGCGCCGAAGTTCTGCACGGCGACCGCCGTGCGCAGGTCGCTCTGCGCGAGCTTGCCTTTCTGGTACAGCGAGCCGGCGGTGATCGATCCGACCGCGAGGACCGACACGGTGACGACGAGCCACGCAGGCGCCGCGCCCGACGGCGGCGCGACGCCGCCCGTGACTTTCGGCGCGAGCACGAGCGCGACGCCGGCCAGCCCGAGCGCCATGCCGAGCCAGCCGCGCGCGGGCAGGCGTTCGTTGAACAGCGGGACCGCGAGCACGGCGGTGGCGAGCGGCTGCAGCGCGCCGAGCAGCGCCATCACGCCCGCATTCAACCCTTGCGCGACGGCCCAGTAGCTCGCGCCGAGATAGACGCCTTGCAACAGCGCGCCGGCGATCAGGTGGCGCGGCCATTCGCGACGGGCCGGCCACGGCGCGCGCGCGACGAGCGCCACCACGGCGAACAGCGCGGCCGTGCCCGCGAAGCGCGCGAGCAGGAACAGGTTCGGATCGGCGTAGGGCTTGATCGCCCGGGCGACGATGAAGCCGGTGGACCAGAGCGCGACGAAGGCGGCGGCGACGATCGAGGTAAGCATGCGTGACGGGCCGCGACGCGGCCGGACAGAACCGGGAAGTCGGCCAGTATCGGGCGAAGCGGCGCCGGCGTCTTGTCGAATCCTGCACTCATGCCATGCGGCATGTGATCGTGCCGGCGGTCATCGCGCCGGTGCGCGGTGCGGCGGCGATGAGCGCCCGCGGCACGGCGATGCGCTGCGCGGAGGGACGCGCAGCGGCGGCGATCAGTCGATCGAGAACGTATCGAGCGGCTGGTTGGCGCGCGCGTCGGTCGCAAAGCGCGCGGCGAGCTGTTCGTAGAGCCGGCGTGCTTCGTCGAGCGTCAGGTCGATCCAGTACGGATCGCCCGCCGCGTCGTTGAGGCGTTCCGGCGGAAACTGGATTTCGATCACACTGCCTTTGCGATACATGGCGCGAGCCCCTTTGATGGTCGGTATTGGTCGGTCGTTCGGCGAAGCGCAAAGTGTAGCGCCGGGCGCCGCCGGGGATTCGCGCGCGCCGGACAATAGTGAATTTCGCTTTCGGGAAACGCACCCGGACATTGCCTGGCCGCTTATCCGGCGCAGTCAAATGGTCGTCAAACGTCCGTAATACAATGGCCGGCTTACCCATTACCAGTCGCCTCGGGCGCACACGCGATGCTGGCGGAACAACGTCATCAATACATCCTGTCGGAGCTCGGACGGTCGGGCGCGCTGTCGGTCGCGGAACTCGTGCGTTCGCTCGACGTGTCGCGCGAAACCGTGCGGCGCGACCTGAATGCGCTGGCCGCGCGCGGCCTGCTCGTGATGACGCACGGCGGCGCGCTGGCCGCGGATCGCCGTGAGCCGAGCCTGTCCGAGCGCGAAGCCGCGAACGCCGACGCGAAGCGCACCATCGGGCGGCGCGCGGCCGAATTCGTGCCCGACGATGCATCGGTGCTGATCGATTCGGGCAGCACGCCGCATGCGGTCGCGCTGGCGCTCGCCGACCGGCACCGGCTGTCGATCTACACGAACGACTGGCGTACCGCATTCGTGCTCGCGCGGCGCAACGGCAACCGCGTGACGCTGCTCGGCGGCGAGCTGTCCGACGACGAGGACGCCACCTTCGGGCTCGACACGATCCACCAGCTCGCGCAATACCACGTCGATTTCGCGTTCGTCGGCGCCGGCGGCATCACGCCCGACGGCGAGTGCACCGACTACTCGCGGCTGGCGGCCGAAGTGCGCAGCCGGATGATCGCGGCGGCGGGCACGGCGATCATCGTCGCCGACCATTCGAAATTCGGCCGCGTGACGCCGGTGCGGATCAACGGCGCGGCGGCCGCCCGCTATCTGGTGACCGAGCGCGCACCCGACAAGGCCGTGCGCCGCGCGCTGACGGCGCGCGGGGTCGAGCTGCTCGTGTGCGACTGATGCGCATCCGACATACAAGGTTCATCGAAGCGTCATCGCGCGGGAAAAACCGTCGTCAAGACTGACTCATTCACCTCGACCGGCCGTCGGGCCAGGGAGCAACGAATGACCGTCAGCGTGCGCAGCTATCTTTCCCCCACCCTGGTCCTGCTGGCTTTCGACTGGCCCGATGCGGCGTCGCGGTCCGATTTCCTCGGCTTCGCGATCCGGCGCACGCCGGGCTTCTGGTCGGCCGACGGCAAGACGCGTGCGCCGGACAGCTGGCTGCCCAACCGCCTGACGTTCGACGGCCCGGCCGCCGACACGCAGGGCGATGCGCCGACCGATCAGGCGCCGATCCAGAAATTCATGTGGTGGGATGCACGCATCGATCCGCAGGATCGCGGTGCGTCGTTCCGCTACGACGTCTATCCGGTCGTCGGCACGCCGGCGAACCTGCAGGTGCTCGACGCGCAAGCCGGCGTGTGCGACGTCGTGCTGCCCGCGCACATCGAGGACGGCATCGGCACGTGGTTCAACCGCGCGGTGGTCAGCTCGCAGGCGTTCGCGAAGCAGGTCGCGGCGCTCGGCCTCGCGCCGAACGAGGCGCCGAGCGCCGCGCAGGCGCTGAAGCTGCGCACGTGGCTCGCGAACGACATGGAGCAGGTGTTCCCTCAGATGCTCGATCCCGCGTCGCGCGCGGTGTCGGCCGTCTATCACCTGACCGACACGCTGTGGGCGCTGCCCGCGTTCCAGGCGTTTGGGCGCAAGCACGGCGAAGCGTCGCTCGCGATCGTCTACGACGCGCACACGATGGCGCGCAAGGGCAAGCCGCCGCTGCCGTCGCCGAACCAGCCGGCCGTCGATGCGCTGCAAGGCCTCGCGACGCTCGCGCCGCGCGACAAGACGCACATCATGCACGACAAGTTCATCGTGACCGATGCGCCGTCGAACCCGGCGCCCGCGCGCGTGCTGACCGGCTCCGCGAACTTCACGACCGAGGGGCTGACCGAGCAGGCCAACGTGCTGCATGCGTTCGATTCGCCCGCGCTCGCCGCGCTGTACAACGAGCGCGCCCACGCGCTGGCCGGGAATCCGTCGATCGCGGAGACCGCGCGGCTGTCGCCGGGCTGGTCGGCGCCGATGACGATCGGCAGCGCGCAGGTGCGCGTCGCCTACTCGCCAGAGCCGGCGGGG
>NZ_JACFYV010000103.1:0-22298 GCF_016759955.1 Burkholderia sp. KCJ3K979 | reverse complement strand
CCTGAGGTCGGTGTTCCGCGGCGCACCGAACGTGCGCCGCGGAACATCGACCTCAGGCGGCCGTCGCGCCGATCAGGTTCGCGAGCAGCGCGTCGTACTCGGCGACGAGCGCCGGATTCGCCGACGTGTAACGGCCGAGAATTTCGCGCTGGCGCCGCGCATACCCTTGCCAGTCGTCGTCGTGCGCGTGCAGCGCGCGCAGCAGCGCATCGGCGCCCTGCTGCACGTCGTTGTCCGGATAGTAGTAGCCGAGATCGGGCGCGAGGCTCGCGTTGTGCACGAGCGGATAGCCCTGCCAGCACACGTCGAAATAGAAATAGTTCAGCGGGTTCGACCATTGGTGCGACACGACGATATCGGTCAGGTCGGCCAGGAACAGCGGCGTATCGAAGCGCCCGACGAAGCTGGCCTTGCCCGCGCGCACGATGTCCAGGTAGTTCATCAGCATCACGAACTCGGGGCTGTCGTGCGCGAGGCGATCGGCGTTCGTCACGTGCGTGAAGCAGATCGCGTCGGGGTCGCGGCGATACGCTTCGTCGATGATCAGCATCGGATACACGCAGAACTTCACGACGTCGTGGTTCGGCTCCATCACCGTGAGCCGCTTGCCGGGCTCGCCGCGCGGCCGGTATTCGCCGTGCTCGGGCAGCGACCGCGCGCGTTCGGTGAGGAACATCGGGTCCCACACGAACGGCACGACGCGCCCCGGGCAGCGGCGCAGCGACTGCAGGAACGGCAGCGACGACGGCGCGATCTGCGGAATCGCCCACACCTCGTCGTAGCCGCGGTTGATGAACAGCGAATCCCACAGCCGGCGGCCGAACAGCATCGACTCCATCGCGTTGATGTACTCGACACCGCAGCAATAGCTGATCAGCTTCACGCCGCGCGCTTTCAGGTAGGCCGTCTGCTCGCCGTCGATCTGGCCGCCGAGCTCGATCACCACGTCGAGCGCGTCCTTCATGTCGGCGAACGCGCGCGTGTCGAACACGTTGCGATCCCACGGCAGGGCATCGGTCAGCGGCACGTCGGTCGTGTTGACCAGCGTCACGCGGTAGCCGTGCGGCGACGCCATCAGCAGCTTCGCGAGGAACAGCGCGTTCTGCTTGATGCCGTTGATCCACAGGCTTTCGTCGGGGGCACGCAATCCGATCGTGATACCGATGCGCAGGCCGGTCAGGACAGGAGACGTCATCGTCGGCAGGATGGAAGGTTGAACGGGAATGGCATGGCGCAGTGTAGCGCTTGACGCGCCGCCCGCGTCAAGCGGCGGCGATCCGGCATTCTAGCGGAGCGCCGGCCGCACACTGTCAGGGATGGTCAGCGGCCGCCCCGGCCGGGCCAATCCGCCCGATCGTTATGCGATACTCGTGCCGCCCGGCGGCCGGCTTTCTCGGCGCGTTCGGGCGCGCAGCACACGACCTCGCCGCACCACGATCAAGACCAGGGCACACAAAGCATGGAACATGATGCCGCGCAAGGCTTCCAGACCCTCCACGACGAACCGGGGCGGCGCTCGCGGGTCAGCGTATCCGGATGGCATGCCGAGCCGACGCGTACCGCGCGGATCGTGTGCGCGCTTCCCGGCATTCGGAGCGCGCGATGATCGTCCTCAGTCATTTCAGCCAGCACGCGCCCGCGAGCCTCGATAACCACCGCTGGTACGCGCAGGGGCACGGCTATCGTCACGAGATCGTCGATGCATCCTGCATGCCGCAGGCGCTGCCGCTGCGCCCGCTCCATCGCTACGAATCGCTGCTTCACGTGCTGCGCGGCGCGCAACCCGACGAACTCGTGCTGCTGCTCAGCGAAGATGCGGCGATCATCGAGCCCGTCGCGCTCGACCGCCTGATGACCGGGCGCGACATGCTGCTGGTCGATGCATTCGCGTCGCCGCTGCCGCAAGTCGACGTGCAGATCTGGCGCAACACGCCGGACGTGCGTGCGATCGTGATGCGGCTCGTGCAGCGCTGCAAGCTCGGCAGCGAGCCGAGGCTGACGTCGGAAGCCGCGCTGTTCGCGGAGCTCGATACGCATCGCTACATGACGCCGATCGACGGGCTGTACGCGGTCATGCCGTCCGGCCCCGACCTCGATCCGATGTGGAGCCGCGAACCGACGTTCGCGATCAGCCTCGACGACACGCCGCACGATCCCGAACGCAAAGGCGCGACGCCGCGCTTTCGCGACACGCTCGTCGCGTACGTCAATCGTTGCCGCGCCGCCGGCCGACCGCTGTTCGCGTTCGATCACGCGGCCGCAGCACCGGACGAAACCGCCGAGCGCAGCACGTACAACCCCGGCCGGCCGATCGCATTGATGATGCTGTACACGCCGAACATCGGCAGCTATGCACGCGTCGCCGAACGGAATTTCCGGCGCTACTGCGACGCGCACGGCTACACGCTGTACGTGCATCGCGACATCCCCGCCGAGATCGGGCTGAACGCCACGGGCAACTGGTTCAAGCCGTGGCTGCTGCACGCCTACCTGCAGCACCATGAATGGGTCGTGTGGCTCGATGCCGACGTGCTGATCGCGAACCAGCAGCAGCCGCTGGCGCCGCTGCTCGAAGGACGCGACTGGCTGCTCGCGCAGGATATCGGCCAATGGGCGTTCAATTCCGGCGTGATGGCGTTTCGCCGCACCGAACGCAACGACGCGATGCTGCGCGACCTGATGACGACGATCGCCGCGCTGCACGACCGCTCGAGCGTCTATGCGAGCGACGGCGACCAGCTGCATTTCATTCGCGCGATGGAGCGCGACGGGCAGTTGCAACGCGAAGGCGTGACCGACCTCGTCAGCCTCAACACGCCCTGGCTGTTTCGCCGCGCGGACAGCTACATCGTGCATTACTACGGCATGTGGTCCGCGATGCGTGCGCTGATGATGGCGCATGACGACGGGCTGCTGCCCTGACACAAGCGCCGCCATACCCTCGACGTACAAACACGACGCGCCGGCCGGATTCAACCGGACGGCGCGTCGTCGCATCAGGTGCCGTCGTCAGATCGCCGCGATCGTCGGCGCCACGGCCGCCGGGTCGGTGATGCTCGGCTTGCCGGTCTCGACGTGCCCCGCGATGCGGCGCGTCCAGCCGGCATTGCCCGCCACCGCGAACTGCAGGTCGTACCAGTGGCTGCTGCACGACAGGTCCCAATGCGCTTCGATGCGCTGCCCGGCCGGGACCGTCAGCGTGCGCGCCGCGCCGCCGTACGCGACATCGGTCGCCGTGACCGTGAGCGGGCCGGTGCCCGCATTGGCGATCGTCACGTAGACGTCGCCGTTCGCGGTGTCGTAGCACGGCGTGATTTCAGGCTTGGCCGCGGCATCCGCCGCCGCCGACCCCGCGAAGCGCCGGAAATAGCCGTTCGGCCCCCACACGCTCACCAGATAGTTGCCGTTCGCATCGAGCGCCCACGTATCGGTCAGCTGCTTGCCGGCTTCGACCGTATAGCGGCGCGGCATCGCGGTCGGGTCGCCCGTATAGACCCAGAAGTGCGCGCCCTGCGTGCCGGTATTCGCGAACGTCAGCACGTAGCCTTGCGCCTGAAGCTGGCCGGTGACGTGCAGTTCGTACGGCAGCGCGCGCGCCGGCCGCGTACCGGGTTCCTGCGCGGTCACGACCTGCTGCGCGGTGCTGGCCGGCGCGGTCTGCGACGACGCACGCGAGCATTGCAGGTCCGCCTGCGCGACGTACGCCTGCGTGTTCGGCAGGGTCGGCAGCGTCGCATCCGATTTCGAGAAGTCGAGCGCCGACGTCAGGTCGCCGCAGATCGCGCGGCGCCACGGCGAGATGTTGGTCTCCACCACGCCGAAGCGCTTTTCGATGAATTGCAGCACCGACGTGTGATCGAACACCTGCGAGCACACGAAGCCGCCCTTCGACCACGGCGACACGACGAACATCGGCACGCGCGGGCCGAGGCCGTAAGGCAGGTTGTCGGCCGTATAGGTGCCGGTTTGCGTCGCGGTCACGACGTTGTGCCGCTCGAGCGACACGTCGACGGTGCTCATGCCCGAGCCCGGCAGCGTCGGCGCCGACGGCGGCACGACATGGTCGAAGAAGCCGTCGTTCTCGTCGTACATGATCAGCAGGACGGTCTTGCTCCACACGTCCGGGTTGGACGTCAGCGCATCGAGGATCGTCGACAGGTAGTACGCGCCGTACAGCGGCGTGAACTTCGGATGCTCCGAATACGCGGCGGGCGGCAGCAGCCACGACACCTGCGGCAGCGCATTCGCCTGCACGTCGGCCTTCAACTGCGTGATCGGACGCGTGCTCATCCCGCGCGTCTGCAGCGACGAACCGGCCGGCGCATTCACGAAGTTGTTGAAGCACGCCAGCATGTTCGTGCCGTAGTTGCCGGTGAAGTTGTCGAACCCGGTGCCCTGCTGGTAGATCTGCCACGAGATGCCGGCTTGTTCGAGCCGTTCCGGGTAGGTCGTCCAGCTGAAAGGCGGCAACTGGATCTTGTCGAACTGGTTGTCGATGTAGTCGGTGTTGTCGAGCAGCGGGCCGCCGCCCGTGCCGAGCGGATCGACCATGCCCGTCATCAGGTACATGCGGTTCGGGTGCGTGTTGCCGGGGATCGAGCAGAAGTAGTTGTCGCACACCGTGAACGCATCCGCGAGCGCGTAGTGAAACGGGATGTCGTCGCGAACGTGATAGCCCATCGTCATGTTCGACTTCTGCACGGCCCACTGATCCGCGCGGCCGTTGTCGATCGCGCCGTGCGTCGTCGCCCACGTATGCGGCAGGCCGCCGATACATTGCGCGTTGACGCCCGGATTGGTCGTGTCGTAGCGGAACGGTGCGATCACGCTCGACTTGTCCTCCTGGCGCGGCTGGAACCACACCGGCTTGCCGTTCGGCAGCGTGACCGGAAAGCGGTCGTTGTAGCCGCGCACGCCGCTCAGGTGACCAAGGTAGTGGTCGAACGAGCGGTTCTCCTGCATGAACACGACGATGTGCTGCACGTCCTGGATCGTGCCCGTCACGGTGTTCGGCTCGATCGCCAGCGCCTTGCGGATCGATTCCGGCAGCAGTGCGGTGGCGGCGGTCGCGCCGGCGAGGCCGGCCGAGAACTTCAGAAAATCGCGTCGCGAATGAGTGGCCATGCTGGTTGCTCTTGATGGGTTTTCTGGTGGAAACGGCCGGTATCAGGAAGCGGGCGACGACGCAGGCGCGGTGAAGCCCGGCGGGCAGCGCATCTGCGCGGTGGCGACCACCGCGCCGCCGCACGCGGCCTTCTGCTGCGCGACGGGCGCGGCGGGTGCGGTCAGGTCGTCGTTGCAGGCGCCGAGGACGGCGGTCAGCGCGATCAGGCCGACAACCGCGAAAGGCCGTAGGGCCGACGTTCGCATAACGGTTCTCCGTGAGGATGATGACGTGACGCGGACGCGAACCCGCGCCGGTCATATCGACGCCGAGATGCTATGTTCGACTTGTTACACGACGGTGTCGAGGGGCGGGAAGATGGAGGTGCGCACTGCGCGTGGCACGCGATGGTGTGGCAGGAACGGCGAAGATCGTAAGGCCTTCGAAAGATGTATGTTGCTTAGGCGTATAGCTTCTTCGCGTGTTGTCGATATCGAAGCCGCATCGCCGCGGCCACGGCCACAGGCGTACGGAAAATTACGAAGCGCTTTCTTGCGGGCCGGCCGCCACGGCAACCGGCCCACGTACAGCAACAAGGTCTGCTCAGCCTTCCGCCATCATCAGCAACTGCGCGCCGTCCGCGACCTGATCGCCGACGCCGTACAGCACTTCAGCGACGACGCCCGCGCTCGGCGCGCCGATCGTGTGCTCCATCTTCATCGCTTCCATCACGATCAGCGGCGTACCGGCTTCGACCTTCTGCCCCGGCTCGACCAGCACCGCGATCACCTTGCCGGGCATCGGCGCGGTCAGGCGGCCACCGCCCTGCTCCGCGTCGCCCGCATGCGCGAGCAGGTTGCGCCATTCGAACGTCTCGGCCGCACCCTGCGTGAACACATGGAACGTGTCGCCGTCCGCATACACGCGGCCGCTGCTGCGCACGCCGCCAATCGTCACGTCGAAATCGAGCGGCGTGGCGCCGTGCGTCCACGCGAACGGTTGCACGGCCGCGTCGCCGATCGCGATGCGCATGCCCGCGCCGTCGTCTTCGTACGTGACCGTCACATCGGCTTCGCGATCGGTCGCATGCCATTCGAGCGTGCGGCGATAGCCGCCGTTCAGCCGCCAGTCCGGCAGCGAACTCCACGGCGACGCGTTTTCCTGCGCGGCGGCGCCCCGTTCGCGCGCGAGCAGCGCCGCGCAGGCGAGTGCAAGCGTCGCACGCGGCGGCTGTTGCGGCGCGAACAGCGCATCGTGGTTGCGCTCGATCAGGCCCGTGTCGAGATCGGCGATCGCGAACGGCTCGCACGCAACGATCCGCTGCAGGAACGCGGCGTTGGTATGCAGGCCGACCACTTCGCACGCGCGCAGCGCACGCAGCATCAGGCCCAGCGCTTCCGCACGATCCGCGCCGTGGACGATCAGCTTCGCGATCATCGGATCGTAGAACGGCGTGATCGCATCGCCTTCACGTACGCCGCTGTCGACGCGCACCGACGCCCCGATGTCGAACTCGACGCCTGCCGGCAACCGCAAATGCTTCAGCGTGCCCGTCGACGGCAGGAAGCCGCGCACCGGGTTCTCCGCGTAAAGGCGCGCTTCGAGCGCATGACCCTGCACGCGCAGTTCCTCCTGCTTCAGCGGCAGCGGCTCGCCGGACGCGACGCGCAGTTGCCATTCGACGAGATCCAGCCCCGTGACCATCTCGGTCACCGGGTGCTCGACCTGCAGGCGCGTGTTCATTTCCATGAAGTAGAACGCTTCGCCCGTCATGATGAATTCGACGGTGCCCGCGCCGACATAGCCGACCGCGCGCGCGGCCGCGACGGCCGCTTCGCCCATCGCCTGGCGCACGTCCTCATGCAGGCCCGGCGCCGGCGCTTCCTCGAGCACCTTCTGGTGACGGCGCTGCACCGAGCAGTCGCGATCGAACAGGTACACGGTATTGCCGTGCGTGTCGCCGAACACCTGCACTTCGACGTGACGCGGGCGCGTCAGGTATTTCTCGATCAGCACACGATCGTTGCCGAAGCTGCTTGCCGCCTCGCGCTGGCACGATGCGAGCGCCGCGGGAAAGTCCTCGGAGCGCTCGACCACGCGCATCCCCTTGCCGCCGCCGCCCGCGCTGGCTTTCAGCAACACCGGGTAGCCAATTTGATCGGCCTCGCGATGCAGGTTAGCCGCGTCCTGGTCATCGCCGTGATAGCCGGGCACGAGCGGCACGGCGGCCGCGTGCATCAGCGCCTTCGCGGCGGCCTTCGATCCCATCGCCGCGATCGCGTCGACCGGCGGCCCGATGAACACGATGCCGGCCGCTTCGCACGCTTGCGCGAAATCTTCGTTCTCCGACAGAAAACCGTAGCCGGGGTGAATCGCCTGCGCGCCGGTCGCACGCGCGGCGTCGATGATGCGCTCGATGCGCAGGTAGCTGTCTGCCGCGGCCGAGCCGCCGATATGTACGGCCTCGTCGCACGCGGCCACGTGTTTCGCGTTCGCATCCGCGTCGGAATAGACGGCGACGCTCGCGATCCCGAGACGTTTGCACGTCGCGGCGACGCGGCACGCGATTTCGCCGCGGTTGGCGATCAGAATCTTGTCGAACATGGCTTCGATGTCGTCCGGAAGGTTGAGGTCACGCGATCATTCACGCCACGACGGCGTGCGCTTTTCGAGGAAGGACGCGATCCCTTCACGCGCTTCCGCGCCGGCACGGGTCTTCGCGATCCACTCGGCGGTCTGCTCGATCAGCGTCGCGTCGAGCGCGCGGCCGGCCACATCGGCGACGAGCCGCTTGCAGGCCTTCACCGCGTCGGGGCCATTCGCGACGAGCGTCGCCGCCAGCTTCGCGACCGTTTCGTCGAGCGCGTCGGCCGGCACCGCATCGTGAATGAACCCGAGCGACGCGGCACGCGTGCTGTCGAACACCTCGGCCGTCGTGAAGTAGCGGCGCGCCGCACGCTCGCCCATCGCACGCACGACGTACGGCGCGATCGTCGCGGGAATCAGCCCGAGCCGCGCTTCCGACAGGCAGAACTTCACGCCGTCGGCGGCAATCGCGATGTCGGCCGCCGCGACGAGGCCCACGCCGCCCGCATACGCGTCGCCATGCACGCGCGCGATCACCGGCTTGCCGCAGCGATAAATCGCTTCGAGCATGCGCGCGAGCTTGCGCGCATCGGCGCGGTTCTCGTCGTCCGAGTAACCGGCCATCTTCTTCATCCAGTTCAGGTCCGCGCCCGCGCAGAATGCGGCGCCTTCCGCGGCCAGCACGATCGCGCGCACGCCTTCGTGCGCATCGAGCCATTCGAACGCGGTGGTCAGCTCGGCGATCGTCGTCTCGTTGAACGCGTTGCGCACGTCGGGACGCGCGAGCGTGACGGTCGCCACGCGGCCGGCCTCGCTTACCTTGATCGTTTCGTATCGCATCGGTCAGTCCTCCCGGGCGTTACATGCGGAACACGCCGAAGCGCGTGTCGTCGATCGGCGCGTTCATCGACGCGGCCAGGCCGAGGCCGAGCACGTCGCGCGTCTGCGCGGGGTCGATCACGCCGTCGTCCCACAGCCGCGCGCTCGCATAATACGGATGGCCCTGGCGCTCGTACTGATCGCGAATCGGCTGCTTGAACGCATCCTCTTCCTCGGCCGACCACGACCCGCCCTTCGCCTCGATGCCATCGCGACGCACGGTCGCGAGCACCGATGCGGCCTGCTCGCCGCCCATCACCGAAATGCGGGCATTCGGCCACATCCACAGGAAACGCGGGCCGAACGCGCGGCCGCACATCCCGTAGTTGCCGGCGCCGAACGAGCCGCCGATGATCACCGTGAACTTCGGCACCTTCGCGTTCGACACGGCCGTCACCATCTTCGCGCCATGCCGCGCGATGCCTTCGTTCTCGTACTTGCGACCGACCATGAAGCCCGTGATGTTCTGCAGGAACACGAGCGGGATCTTGCGCTGGCAGCACAGCTCGATGAAATGCGCGCCCTTCACCGCCGATTCGGAAAACAGGATGCCGTTGTTCGCGACGATCCCGACCGGATGGCCCCAGATGTGCGCGAAGCCCGTGACGAGCGTCGTGCCGAAGCGCGCCTTGAATTCGTCGAATTCCGAATCGTCGACGATGCGCGCGATCACCTCGCGCACGTCGAACGGCTTGCGCGTGTCGACCGGAATCACGCCGTACAGGCTCTTCGCGTCGTAGCGCGGCGGCTTCGGCTCGCGCAGCGCGAGCGGCGGCGCGATCTTCGGCGCGAGGTGACTGACGATGTTGCGCGCGATCGACAGCGCATGCGCGTCGTTCTGCGCGAGATGGTCGGCCACGCCCGACAGGCGCGTATGCACGTCGCCGCCGCCGAGATCCTCGGCGCTCACTTCCTCGCCGGTCGCGGCCTTCACGAGCGGCGGCCCGCCGAGGAAAATCGTGCCCTGGTCCTTCACGATGATCGACTCGTCGCTCATCGCCGGCACGTATGCGCCGCCGGCCGTGCACGAGCCCATCACGACGGCGATCTGCGCGATCCCCGCCGCCGACATCGTCGCCTGGTTGAAGAAGATGCGGCCGAAGTGGTCGCGATCGGGAAACACGTCGTCCTGGTTCGGCAGGTTCGCGCCGCCCGAATCGACGAGGTACACGCACGGCAGCCGGTTTTCCGCGGCGATTTCCTGCGCGCGTACGTGCTTCTTCACGGTGACCGGGTAGTACGTGCCGCCCTTGACCGTCGCGTCGTTGCACACGATCACGCATTCGCGGCCGGCGATGCGCCCGATCCCGGTGATGACGCCCGCGCCCGGCGCGTCGTCGTTGTACATGCCGTTCGCCGCGAGTTGCGAGAACTCGAGGAACGGCGCGCCCGGATCGAGCAGTTGCGCGATGCGGTCGCGCGGCAGCAGCTTGCCGCGCGACAGGTGCTTGTCGCGCGCGGCCTGGCCGCCGCCCTGCGCGAGCTGTTCGATCTTCGCGCGCAGGTCGGCGACGACCGCCTCGAGCGCCGCGGCATTCGCGCGGAAGTCTTCCGAACGCGGGTTCAGTTTCGATTCGATGATCGGCATCGACGGGGCTCCGTTCGCGTGACGTGGGGCGTTACATCGTTTCCGCGAACAGCTCGCGGCCGATCAGCATCCGGCGGATCTCGCTCGTGCCGGCGCCGATCTCGTAGAGCTTCGCATCGCGCCACAGCCGGCCGACCGGGTATTCGTTGATGTAGCCGTTGCCGCCGAGGATCTGGATCGCCTCGCCGGCCATCCACGTCGCCTTCTCGGCCGTGTAGAGGATCACGCCCGCGCAGTCCTTGCGCACCTGGCGAATATGGTCGCTGCCCGCCGAGTCGAGATGGCGGCCGACCGCATACAGGTACGCGCGACACGCCTGGAACGTCGTGTACATGTCGGCGACCTTGCCCTGGATCAGCTGGAACTCGCCGATCGCCTGGCCGAACTGCTTGCGGTCGTGGATGTACGGCACGACCGCGTCGAGACACGCGGCCATGATGCCCGTCGGGCCGCCCGACAGCACCGCGCGCTCGTAGTCGAGGCCGCTCATCAGCACCTTCACGCCGCCGTTCAGCTGGCCGAGGATGTTCTCTTCCGGCACCTCGACGTCCTGGAACACCAGCTCGCCCGTGTGCGAGCCGCGCATGCCGAGCTTGTCGAGCTTCTGCGCGACCGAGAAGCCCTTCATCCCCTTCTCGACGATGAATGCGGTGATGCCGCGCGGGCCGGCTTCGATATCGGTCTTCGCGTAGACGACCAGCGTGTCGCAATCGGGCCCGTTGGTGATCCACATCTTCGTGCCGTTCAGCACGTAGCGGTCGCCGCGCTTGTCCGCGCGCAGCTTCATGCTGACGACGTCGGAGCCGGCGTTCGGCTCGCTCATCGCGAGCGCGCCGATGTGTTCGCCCGACACGAGCTTCGGCAGGTACTTCTGCTTTTGCGCTTCGGTGCCGTTGCGGTGGATCTGGTTCACGCACAGGTTCGAGTGCGCGCCGTACGACAGGCCGATCGACGCCGATGCGCGCGAGATCTCTTCCATCGCGACCATGTGCGCGGTGTAGCCCATGTTCGCGCCGCCGTATTCCTCGGAGACGGTCATGCCGAGCACGCCGAGATCGCCGAACTTCTTCCACAGATCCATCGGGAACTGGTCGGTACGGTCGACCTCCGCCGCTCGCGGCGTGATTTCCTTCGCCGCAAACGTCGCGACGGCGTCGCGCAGCATCTCGATGTCTTCACCGAGCATGAATTGCACGCCGGGCAGGTTGATCATGTCTCCTCCGTCTTCAGAAAGTGTGTCGTACTCACCGATTTCTGAGTTTCGCTCAAATCGAATGAATACGTCGATTCATTGACCAATACAGCGGGAATTTTGCACAGTTTCGCGCCTCGCCGGGTTCGCCGTCAATAGTTTTATGAGTGATACTCAGATATGATGCAAGGATGACAGCCGCTCCCGCCGACACCATGACCGCCACCGCCAAAGCCGACCGCGCCGACTCGTCGCGCGCACCCGCCGGACGCAAATCCCAGCAGCGCGTGCAGGACATCCTGCGCGCCGGCCGTGAAGTGTTCGCCGAAAAAGGTTACGAGCATGCGACGGCCGCCGAGATCGCCCAGCGGGTGGGGGTGTCGGAGGCGACGGTGTTCAGCTATTTCCGCGGCAAACGCGAGCTGTGCGCGCGCGTGATCGCCGACTGGTACGACGAAATCATCGCCGCGTTCGAACACGGGATGCCGCGGGACGCGTCGGTACAGCAGCAGTTCGCGTTCATCGTGCGGACCCACCTGCGGCTGATGCTCGTGAACGGCACGGGATTGTGCGCACTGGTGCTGTCGGAAGGCCGCGCGAAGCAGCATGCGCTGAGCGACGAGCTCACCGCGCTGCAGCGCCGCTACACGGCGCCGCTGATGGACGTGCTCGCACGCGGCCAGGCGGCCGGGCAGGTTCGCGCGGATCTGCCGCTGAGCCTGCTGCGCTCGATGGTGTTCGGGCCGATGGAGCACGTGCTGTGGGACGCGATCCTCGGGCACCGCAAGCTCGATACGGAAACGACGGCCACGCAGTTGATCGACATGCTGTGGGCCGCCGTGCAGCCGCCGGCGCCGGAGCAGGCGGCGCTGGTGCGCTTCAGGAACGAAGTCGCGGAAGCGGTGCGGCGGCTGGAAGGCGAAGCGTCACGCGGATGACGGCCGAAGCGGCGCACGCCGCCCTTCTGCGCCATCGCTCCGGGCGCCGCGCCGTTACGAATCCTCGCTCACCCGCAGCGGCGCGCGGCTCTGCTCGTTGTTCAAATGCACGAACTTGCGTAGCAGACGCATCAGTTCCTGCGAATCGTCCTCGCCCATCCCGTCGAACAGCCCGGCCCGCAATTCCGTCACCGACGGAATCAGGTGGGTGAGCAGCTCGACGCCCGCCGGCGTCAACAGCAGGCGCCGCTGACGCCGCGGCAGCACTTCGCGGACGATCAAACCTTTCGCTTCGAGCCGGACCGCGAGATCGGCCGTGGTCGACGTGTCGAGCGCGACCCGCTGCGCGAGCGTCACCTGATCGAGCCCCGGATTCTCGTACAGCATCCGCAGCACCGCGTACTGCACGGGCGTCACGTCCCGGCCCAGCTTCTCGTAGAACATTGCGACCGCGATCTGGTGCGCGCGCCGGATCAAGTGCCCGGGTTCGTCGTACAGGTCGATCGGGAAAGCCGGCAGGTCGGCGGGAGTCGTTTTTTCCATGAATGAGTCGATGACATAGGCGGCACGCACCGGTTGCGCGCACCGTCGGCATGGCGCTGCTTCGCGCCATTTCCCGGGAAAACCAGTATACCGCCCGCCTTGCCCCGGCCCATATCGATGAGTACACTGAATCTCATTCAGTACACGGAATGAAGATCGGGCCGCCTCCCCGGCGGCACCGCCCCGAAGGAGACAAGGAACATGTTTCTCAAGAACGCGTGGTACGTGGCATGCACGCCCGACGAGATCGACGGCAAGCCGCTGGGCCGCAAGATCTGCAACGAATCGATGGTGCTGTACCGCGCGGCGGACGGCCAGGTCGCGGCGCTCGAGGATTTCTGCCCGCACCGCGGCGCGCCGCTGTCGCTCGGGTTCGTGCGCGACGGCGTGCTCGTGTGCGGCTATCACGGGCTCGAAATGGGCTGCAACGGCAAGCCGGCCGGCATGCCGGGCCAGCGCGTCGGCGGGTTTCCGTCGATTCGCAGCTTCCCGGCGGTCGAGCGGTACGGCTTCGTGTGGGTCTGGCCGGGCGATGCGTCCGAAGCCGATCCCGCCAAACTGCCGGCGCTCGCCTGGGCCGAGGACCCGGCCTGGGCGCACGGCGGCGGCCTGTATCACATCCGCTGCGATTACCGGCTGATGATCGACAACCTGATGGACCTCACGCACGAAACCTACGTGCATGCGTCGAGCATCGGCCAGAAGGAAATCGACGAAGCGCCGCCGAAGACCACCAGCCATGGCGACGAAGTCGTCACGAGCCGCTTCATGGAAAACGTGATGCCGCCGCCGTTCTGGCGAATGGCGCTGCGCGGCAACGGCCTCGCCGACGACATCCCGGTCGACCGCTGGCAGATCTGCCGCTTCACGCCGCCGAGCCACGTGATGATCGAAGTAGGCGTCGCGCATGCGGGCCACGGCGGCTACGATGCGCCGCCGAACAAGAAGGCGTCGTCGATCGTGGTCGACTTCATCACGCCCGAGACCGACACGTCGATCTGGTACTTCTGGGGGATGGCGCGCAACTTCCGGCCCGACGACGCCGCGCTGACCGCCGAGATCCGCGAAGGCCAGGGCAAGATCTTCGCGGAGGATCTCGAGATGCTCGAGCGCCAGCAGCGCAATCTCGAGCAATGGCCCGAGCGCACGCTCCTCAAGCTCAACATCGATGCCGGCGGCGTGCTGTCGCGCAAGGTGATCGACCGGCTGCTCGCCGCCGAACACGCGGCGAGCCCGCAGCGGCCCGTGATTCCGGTCGCGCAGGTCAAGGCAGCGTCATGAGCGGCGCGACCTTGACGGTTCGGGTCGCGCGCAAGTGGCAGGAAGCGCGCGACATCTGCGGCTTCGAACTCGTCAGCGATGACGGCTCGCCCTTGCCGCGCTTCGACGCAGGCGCCCATATCGACGTGCATCTGCCGGGCGGGCTCGTGCGCCAGTACTCGCTGTGCAACCATCCGGAGCAACGCGATCGCTATCAGATCGCGGTGCTGCGCGAGGCCGACGGTCGCGGCGGGTCGCGCGCGATTCACGACGAAGTCCGGCAAGGCGATACCGTGCGGATTGGCCTGCCGCGCAATCAATTCCCGCTCGCGCCCGACGCGCCGCACCATCTGCTGCTCGCCGGCGGGATCGGTGTCACGCCGATTCTCGCCATGGCGGAACGGCTGTGTTCGGCCGGCATGCCGTTCGACATGCATTACTGCGCGCGTTCGACCGATCGCATGGCCTTCGTCGAGCGGATCAACACGGCGGGGTTTCACGATCGCGTCCGCTTCCACGTCGACGACGGCGATCCCGCGCAGCGCTTCGATCTGGCTGCCGTGCTCGCCGCCGCGCCCGACGGCACGCATCTGTACGTATGCGGCCCGCGCGGCTTCATGGATGCGGCGCTGAACGCCGCGCGTGAGCGCGACTGGAGCGAAGCCCGGCTGCACTACGAGTTCTTCGGCGGCGCGGTCGTGTCGTCCGGCGCCGACCGCGCATTCCAGGTGCAAATCGCGAGCAGCGGCAAGGTGATCGACGTGCCGGCCGAATGCACGGTGATCGCGGCACTGGCGGCGAACGGCGTCGACGTGCTGACGTCGTGCGAGCAAGGCGTGTGCGGTACCTGCCTGACCCGCGTGCTCGAAGGCGAGCCCGATCATCGTGATACGTACTTGACCGACGACGAAAAGGCGGCCGGCGACCAGTTCATGCCGTGCTGCTCACGATCACGAACCGACCTGCTGGTACTCGATCTGTAGATCCGCAGGCGGTAGACGGACCGCCCGACACGCGGCGGCTGACCACCCTACGGGAGACGATCGATGGCGCATCCTGTCCGGCCGTCAATCAAGATCGCGCGCGGCGCGTGATCGAGCGGCTGCTGCTGCACCCCGAGCGGGCTCGCCCCTCGCACGCCGGCGCCCGCCCATCGCTCAACTCAATCGGCGAGCCGGCAATGCGCGAGCTTCAACCCCGGCAGCACCGGCGCATCGATATAGCCTTCGTTCACGCAGCTGAACCGGAACGCCGACGACGTGACGAACGGCTTGATCTCGCCGCCGGGGAATTTCGGCTTCAGCGCATCCTGGTCAGGCACGTCGAAATGCGTGTCGAACTGCTCACCGTCGGCCGTCAGCGCGCCGAAGTACGTGCCGCCCGGGTCGCTGCCCATCCGGATCACGGCGCCGACGAACGTGAGGCGCTTGCCGTCGTACTTCGTCTTCGCGGCGGCCATGTCCTGCGTATAGGCCTCGATCACGGCGCCGTAGTGCGCGTCGATCGCGGGTTCGGCGTTCGAAGCCGCACAGGCGGCCTGCTGAACGCCCGCCAGCAGCGCGCAGGCCGCAAGCGCGGCCGCCGCGAACGGCGCGGAAATCTTCTTCATGGGTGGTCTCCCGTCTAGCGTGGTGGTTGAAATGATCGAAGCCCGGCGCGATGCCGATTGAATGCGCTTGCGTCGCTTTAATCGTTCGAATGGCGGTACACGGCTGCGATCACTTCATCGCCCGCACGCGCGTGCGCGGTGCGTGGCGTCGCGCCGAACGCGACGGGACAGGAAGATGACATGGTGCGGCCCCCGGCTCTCTCGTTGAATTTCACTGCGTCTGATTTTGGCCGCTACGGTAGCAGACGGCCGACAGCCCGGCAACCGAGTACCGCGCATGGCCGGCCGCCCCATTACAATTGAAAACGATTCTCATTACATATATAATGCGCACGCTGATCCCACCGCAACACTGCCACCCGCCACACGATCCTTAGCATTCCTCTTCCTGCATCGATTCATGCCATCCCGTCGAACGCCCTGCCGCGCCCGGACCTTGCATCCGTGGCGCATGCCCCTGCCTGCCCTGCTCACCCTGTGCGTCGCGAGCGGCGCGCACGCGGCCGGCGCCGAACCCGTGGCGCCCGCGCCCGCCGCTGCATCGACCACCGAACACGAACTCCCGGCCATCAGCATCAACGCCTCGGCCGCCGTCGATCCGACGATCGGCTATCAGCCGCGCACGACGAGCATCGCGGGCGGCGACGACCGGGCGCTGAAAGAGATTCCGCAATCGGTCGCGGTGGTCAGCAGCAGCGTGATGCAGGACCAGCAGGCGCGCTCGCTCGACGACGTGCTCGGCAACATCAGCGGCGTCACGCAGACCAACACGCTCGGCGGCACGCGCGACGCGTTCATCAAGCGCGGCTTCGGATCGAACAACGACGGCTCGGTGCTGGTCGACGGCGTGCGCACGCCGGTGCTGCACAGCTATCTCGCGACGATCGATCGCGTCGAAGTACTGAAGGGCCCCGCTTCGCTGCTGTACGGGATGCAGGACCCGGGCGGCGTGATCAACCTCGTCACGCGCAAGCCGGAAGACACGTTCGGCGGCTCGATCTCCGCGTCGCGCACGAACCACGGCGGCAGCAACGCACAGTTCGATCTCACGGGGCCGCTCGGCAAGCCCGGCCAGGTCGCGGGCGGCACGCTCGCCTTCCGGCTGACCGGCGAATACGACACGAGCCGCTACTGGCGCAGCTTCGGCCGCGAACGCAACGCGCTGATCGCGCCCGCGCTGTCGTGGCACGACGCGAACACGTCGATCGACGTCAGCTACCAGTACGTCGACTACACGATGCCGTTCGACCGCGGCACCGTGCTCGTGAACGGCCAGCTCGACGATGCACTGCGCTATCGCCGCTACGAGGAAGCGTGGTCGCAAAGCAGCGGCATCCAGGAAACGCTGCGCACGCGCATCGAGCACCGCTTCTCCGATGCATGGCGCGTGCGCGCGACCTACGGCTGGGGCCGCGACCGCTACGACCAATACATCACCCGCGCCACCGCGTTCAACAGCAGAACCGGCGCGCTGACGCGCTCGTCCGACGCGAACCTCGGGCGCAACGATTCCGACCAGATCGCGACGCTCGGCCTGCTCGGCAACGTGACGCTCGCGGGGATGCAGCACGCGATCTACGTCGGCGGTGAATACGAGCGGCAGCGCAGCTTCCGCGGCGACACGATCCGCGGCAAGGCGACGACGGGCTTCAATCTCTACGATCCCGTGTACGGCCTGCTCGCGCCGGGCGGCATGCCCAACGCGAAGCAGAGCGATTCGCGCTCGGTCGTGCATGCGTATTCGACGATCGTGCAGGATTCGGTGAAGATCACCGACCGCCTCACCGCGGTGGGCGGGCTGCGCTGGGAAAACTGGCAGCAGGAATCGGGGATGGGCCGGCCGTTCGCGTTCGCCGACCGCTCGCGCGGCAGCGTCTGGCTGCCGCAGTTCGGGCTCGCGTATGCGCTCACGCCGGCGCTCACCGCCTATGCGAACGTGAGCCGCTCGTTCAAGCCGAACGTCGCGTCGAACGTCGCGGCGCCGCTCGCGCCGGAATACGGCCGCGTGCTCGAGGCCGGGCTGAAGTTCAGCTTGAAGCCCGCGATCACGGGCACGCTCGCCGTGTACCAGATCGACAAGCGCAACGTCGCGGTCACGGTCGGCGACATCACGTCGACGATCGGCACCGCGCGCTCGCGCGGGATCGAGCTCGACGTGGCCGGGCAGATCACGCGCCACCTGAGCGTGATCGGCAGCTATGCGTATACGAACGCGAACGATCGTGACAGCAACACGCCGCTCGTCAACGTCGCGCGCCACACGGGCAGCCTGTTCGCGGTATACGACACGGCCATCGCGAGCCTGCCCGGGCGCTGGCGCTTCGGCGGCGGCGCGCGTCTCGTCGGCGCCCGCTCCGGCGACACGGCGAACAGCTTCACGCTGCCCGGCTACGTGAGCGTCGACGCGTTCGCGGCGTACGAAACGACGATCGGCAAGTTTCCGACCCGCTTCCAGCTCAACGTGAAGAACCTGCTCGACAAGACCTACTATCCGTCGAGCAACAGCAACCTGATCGTCGCGGTCGGCGAGCCGCGGCTCGTCACGCTGACGACGACGGTATCGTTCTGACGCCCCGGCGTGCTCACGGACGCCAGCGATACACGACGATGCTCGACCCGTTGTAGTTGTCCTTCGTGATCACGTACTCGCCGGTCGAACGCAGGTACGCGCGCACGCCGTACATCGAATCGACGTCGTTGCCGACGTCCATCGCCGACGGGTTCGAATTCGTCAGCGTCGTAACGAGCGCGCCGGTGTTCAGGTCGTATATGTCGATGTTCGGCACCGTGTGCACATAGCCGACGAACAGGTAGTGGCCGGCCGCCGCGATCGATTTCGGGTTCGCGCTCGTCAGGTTGATCACCGGGTTCGGCGCGCTCGTGTTGCCGTTCTTCCAGCCGTGATAAACCTCGATGTGCCCGTTCATCGCGGTCCAGTCCCAGTTGCCTGCCAGGCCTTGCGCCAGGATCATCGTGTCGCTGTCGGCCTGGTAGATGATGCGCGTGACGGGCGCCACGCTGCTCGGCACGGCCGTCGTCACCGGCTTGCCCCACGACGGCTTGCCGGTCGCGTCGAAGCCCGTCATCGGGTAGCGCGTGATCACGTTGGAGCCGTTCAGGCCGGCCCACACGTCGCCGTTGCCGTCGATGTCGAAACCGGCCGTCACCTGCAGCGTCGTGTTGAACGGCTTGCCGGGCAGCGAACCGGCCGGAATCGCGATGTAGCCGCTCGCGGTGTTGAAGTAGTAGAAGTTGAAGTTGCCCGGGTTCTGGCCCGACGCGACGAGGATCCGGTTGCCGCCGACGCTCACGAGCTGCCCGAAGTGCTGGCCGCGCTGATAGTCGTTCATGTCGAGGCGCGGGTCCTTCGGATAGGTGAACGGGTCGACCGTGTTCGCGACGAACGTGCCGCCCGCCGTGCCCGTATATATGTTGTTGCCGCTATAGAACAACGTCCCGTCCGTCACCGGATCGGGCGCGGCGATTCCCTCGAAGTTCAGCGCCTGCAGCTTCCATTGCAGCGTGCCGACCGGGCTGTACGCATGCAGATCGGTGCTGCCGTTGCGGCCGAGATCCCAGCCGCCGCCCCAGGCGTTGTTCAGCACGTACAGGTTGCCGGCCGCATCCTTGCCGAGCGCCGCGACGCGCGTGAAGCGCTTGTCGCCGACCTGCCCCTTGATGCCCGTCGTCGTGTCGAGATAGCCGCCCTGCACGCCGAACGTGCCGACCTGCACCGGCAGCCCGGGCAGCCCGCCGTATAGCTTGATGTTCATGTCGGGCCCTTCGTCGCCCACCATCAACCGGCCCATCGACGCATCGAAGTACAGCGACGCCGGCCGCGCGCCGGCCGCCATCTGGAGCGTGTTCATCGCCGTACCGGTCGGGCTGAACTGCGCGACGACGCCTGCGCTCTTGCGCGCGACCCACAGGTTGCCGGCCGCATCGAGCGCCAGCGCGCCGGGGCCTGTGACGCCGATGTCGCGCTGCCACACGCCATCGGTCGTATAGACGCGCACGCGGTTGCCGTAGAAGTCGCTCACGTACAGCAGGTTGCCGCCCGTCGCGAGGCCCGTGATCACGTCCGCATACTGGATGCCCGTCCACGTGCTGACCGGAATGCGCAGGTCGCGCTGGTTCGTGCTCCGGTTGTAGCGGCCCACCGAGCCGCTGCCGAACGTGCGGTTGTAGCCGAGCGCGACGAACAGCGACGTCGAATTGCCGGTGATCGCGCCGCCATGGAATTCGTCGTGGATGCCGATCGTGCCGAGCGGCTGGCCGTTCTGGTAGATCGCGACGCCGCCCGCGTTCTCGTCCCAGCGCGACGCCGTGTAGATCACGCCTTCGGGCGCGACCCACATCGAGCGCGCGCCGTTGCCGACGTGCGAGGCCAGCGTGCCGTACGTGTTCGCGAGCCAGTCGGTCGAGTATTGCGCCTGCGCGTGGCTAGCCGGCGCCAGCATTGCCATGCACATGATCAGCAACGCCGCGCGGATTTGTTTCATTGACATGAATAATGCTCCCAGACGAACAATGATCGACACTGTAAATCGCGGCGCGTGAAATATTGGTGATTCGGGTAAATCCACATTCGCCGTTCCCCCGAATTATTCACTCCACGCGTTTTGCCGTACGGCGCTTTTTCGTCAACGATCGCAAAATCTCGCAAACCGCCCCACGACGGCCTGCCAGCCATGCTGTTTCAGCGCATTTCCCGGCATTTTGTTCCGGGTCATTCAATGCGAATACGTCATTTTTTCTGATATGACCGCATTGCCTTTTCATTCCCCGGAAGTCACTTTGATTATTACAAATCGAAATCAAAATGAAAGAGAAAAAATATTGTCCGGCGCGATCGGTTTTTTGCGATTTCGCGCACGGAAGGCGGAGCGGGAGGGAAAGGGGGAATACGGAGGGGAAAACCGCGCACCGGCCGTACCGGCACGCGGCGGCGATCGTTCAGCTCGCCGGATCGCGCGTCGGGCCGGCCGTCGAGTATTTCGGCAGCGCATCGACGACGTCGATCACGCGTGGCCGGTGGAACAGTGCATCGTCGGCTGCGGACGAGCATGCCGACAACGGGGCCCGCATCGGCTGCGGGCCCCGTTGCACGCGCAACGACTGCTGCGTCAGAACTTCTGGCGCAGCCCGAGGCTCACGATCGCCTGCGACCGCGAATCGGACGAATGGCCGTTCGCCTTGTCGGACACCGACGCGGTCGCGTCCACCGGCCGGCCGAGCGCGTCGAGCGTCGTGCCGGACGCATGCTGGTACGCGCCGAGCAGGTACACGCTGGTGCGCTTCGACAGGTCGTAGACCGCGCCGAGCGTGACGTTGTGATACTGCGCGCGGTTGTCGATACCGTCGACGTCGCTGCCGCGCGTGTAGCTGTAGCCCGCGAACAGCTGCGTCTGCGGCTGCACGTTCCAGCGCGTGAACACGCCCGCGACGTTGAACGTCGCATGACCGCTGAACAGCGACTGCGCGCCGCCGCGGTACTGCACGTTGCTGTAGTTCACGCCGACGACGGCCGGGCCGAAGTCGTACGTCGCGCCGGTCGCGATCACCTGCTGCGACTGCGCGCTCGCATAGCCTTCGTTGATCGACGAATTGAACAGCCCGTCGTCGGTGCTCTGCCACTTGCCCGCCGTCGGGTCGGTCGCGCCCTTCTTGCTGTTGTCCGAGCGCTCGTAGCCGACGCCCACACGCAACGGGCCGGCCGCGTATGCGGCGCCGACGCTCCACGTGTTGCGCTGCTTCATGCTGCCCGGCTGGCCGCCGAAGCCGTACAGTGCGCCGAACGTGAAGCCCGAGTAGTTCGCGCTCGTGTACTTGATCGAGCTGTCGACGCGCGCGGTCTGGTCGAGATCGTCGATGTCGCCCGGGTGCGCGCCGAAGCCGCCGATGAACGACGACGGGCCGACCGGGCTCACGAAATCGTCGAGCGACGTGTACTGGCGGCCGAGCGTGACCGTGCCGTAGCGATCGCTGCCGACGCCGACGAACGCCTGCCGGCCGAACTGGCGGCCGCCCTGGCCGGACGTGCCGTTGGTGATGTCGAAGCCGTTCTCGAGGACGAACAGCGCGCGCATCCCGCCGCCGAGATTCTCGGAACCCTTGATCCCCCACCGGCTGCCGGACAGGTTGCCGGTCGTGAGCCCGACGCTCGAATGCCCGGTGTACGCGCCCGCCGAGCCGACCCGTTCGTTGCTGCGATAGGTCACGCCCGCGTCGACGATGCCGTACAGCGTGACGGAGCTTTGCGCGGCGGCGACACCCGCGAGCGAGAGCAGCAGCGGCGCTGCGATCAGTTGCTTGTTCATCAGTTGCTCCGAGAAACCCCGCCATTGATGGCGGGAAGGAAAGGAATGCTGTTGACAGGCAGCTTCTTCCACGGGTTAGGATCACCGGCATGATTCTTGTCTACCGCTACCGGGTGAAATCGCTCAACGGACTGCTTAACAAGCAGAGCCGTGCGGTGAACTACGTCTGGAACTTCTGCAACGACACGCAGAAACACGCGCTCAAGTGGGGCAAAAAGTGGCCTACAGGATTCGACCTGAACGTGCTGACGACCGGCAGCAGCAAGGAACTCGGTATTC
>NZ_JACFYV010000102.1:0-22353 GCF_016759955.1 Burkholderia sp. KCJ3K979 | reverse complement strand
CCCGACTGGGCGCGCGACATCGTGCGCGACGCAGAACGCCGGATGCCGGCGGCCGGCGCGCCGGCCGCCGCGCGGCGCGCCCCCGACGCGGGCGCCGCGTACGCCGCCAAGACGGCCGAACGCACGCGCCTGTCGTCCGACGCGGCGGCCGCGGTGGCCGACGCGGTGAAGTCGCGCATCGAGCGGATCGTCAACGACACCGTGATGCAGGAGCTGGGCGAGCTGCGCGGGATGATGCAAGAGCAGTTCGACAGCCTGATGTGGCACGACCGCCAGCGTCGCAGCGCCGTTCACGGCGCGCTGACGAAGCACCTGTTCGCGGCGGGCTTTTCCGCGCAACTGGTGCGGATGCTGGTCGACAACCTGCCGTCCGGCGACGGTGCGCAGACCTTCGAGCAGGCCGCCGAATGGGCGCAGTCGGTGCTCGCGTCGAACCTGCCGGTGCTCGACAGCGAGGACGCGCTGATGGAGCGCGGCGGCGTGTTCGCGCTGATGGGGCCGACGGGCGTCGGCAAGACGACCACCACCGCGAAGCTGGCCGCGCGCTGCGTGATGCGCTTCGGCGCGAGCAAGGTCGCGCTGCTGACCACCGACAGCTACCGGATCGGCGGCCACGAGCAACTGCGCATCTTCGGCAAGATCCTCGGCGTGCCGGTGCACGCGGTGAAGGATGCGGGCGACCTCGCGCTCGCGCTGTCCGAGCTGCGCAACAAGCACATCGTGCTGATCGACACGATCGGCATGAGCCAGCGCGACCGCGCGGTGTCCGACCAGATCGCGATGCTGCACGGCGCGAACGCGCCGGTGCAGCGCCTGCTGCTGCTCAACGCGACGAGCCACGGCGACACGCTGAACGAAGTCGTGCAGGCGTACCGCAGCGTGGGCGATCACCCGGATCTCGCCGGCTGCATCCTCACGAAGCTCGACGAGGCGACCCACCTCGGCGGCGTGCTCGACACGGTGATCCGCTACAAGCTGCCGGTCCACTACGTGTCGACCGGCCAGAAGGTGCCGGAGAACCTGTACGTCGCGTCGACCAAATTCCTGCTGAAGAGCGCGTTCTGTGTGCCGCGCGACGGCTCGCCCTTCGTGCCGCAAGACGAGGACATGCCGACGCTGCTTTCCGCACTGACCGCACATTCCACCGCCGAGCTGCACGAGGTGCGATTTGGATAAACGGATCATCGATCAGGCCGAAGGGCTGCGGCGCCTGCTCGCCGGGCGCGCATCGCGCATCGTCGCGGTGACGGGCGGGCCGGCGGGTGTCGGCTGCACGTCCACCGTGGTGAATCTCGCGGCGGCGCTCGCGTCGCTCGGCAAGGACGTGCTCGTCGTCGACGAGCGCGCCGACGTGCATTCGGCCAGCGCGACGCTCGCCGGCGCGTGGCTGCGCGACGGCGAACGCACGCGGGTGGCGGCCGGCTTCGGCCTGTGCGGCGCCGCGCGGCTCGCGCGCGCCGGCTACAGCGACGCGCAACTGAGCGACTTCATCGACGGCCCGGCCGATATCGTCCTCGTCGACGCGCAGCTCGGCGCCGACGGGTCGTTCTCGGCGCTCGCGCGCGAAGCGCACGACGTGCTGGTCGTCACGCGGGTCGCCGCGCAGGCGATCACCGAGGCATACGCGTGCATGAAGCGGCTGCATTTCGCGCACGCGTTCGCGCAGTTCCGCGTGCTGACCAATCAGGTCGGCAGCCACGCGGACGCGAAGACGGCCTTCGATAACCTCGCGGGCGTCGCGAGCCGCTACCTGACCGTATCGATCGCCGATGCGGGCTGCGTGAGCGCCGATCCGCTCGTCGAGCACGCCCGCGAACTGATGCATGCGGTGGTCGACGCGTTCCCGTCGTCGCCCGCCGCGCGCGACTACCGGCAGATTGCCGCCGACTTGTTGTACTGGCCGATGCGCCCGCGTTCGGGTGCGGGCCGCGCGGTCCACGCCGGCGGCAAGCCGTCGTATGAGGCGGGCGCGGCACACGCCGCGTGAGCGCCACCCGAAGGAGAGAGCCACGATGTACAACGCTCAAGGAAAGATGTCCCAGGCCGACGTGCTCGCGCAATACGCGCCGCTCGTGCGCCGCCTCGGGCTGCAGCTCGTCGCGAAGATGCCGGCGAGCGTCGATCTCGACGACCTGATCCAGGCCGGCATGATCGGCCTGATGGACGCGGCCGGCCGCTACAAGGAAGATCAGGGCGCGCAGTTCGAGACCTACGCGACGCAGCGCATCCGCGGCGCGATGCTCGACGAGCTGCGCAGCAACGACTGGCTGCCGCGCAGCTTGCGCAAGACGTCGCGCGAGGTCGAGCACGCGGTGCACCAGGTCGAGCAGCACCTCGGCCGCTCGGCGAGCGAGACCGAGATCGCGCAGCACCTGAACATGCCGCTCGACGAATACCAGGGGATGCTGCAGGACCTGCACGGCAGCCAGCTCATCTATTACGAGGATTTCGACCGCGCGGCCGACGACGAGCCGTTCCTCGACCGCTATCGCGTCGATCACGCCGATCCGTTGTCGGCGCTGCTCGACGATCACCTGCGCGAGGCGCTCGTCGAGGCGATCGAGCGGCTGCCGGAGCGCGAGAAGCTGCTGATGTCGCTGTACTACGAACGGGGTCTGAATCTGCGCGAGATCGGCGCGGTGCTCGAAGTGAGCGAATCGCGCGTGTGCCAGCTGCACAGCCAGGCCGTCGCCCGCCTGCGCGCGCGGCTGCGCGAACAGGCGTGGGTCGGCGCGGAGTCCTGACCCGAAGAAGTCCCGACCCTTTGCCGACGGCCGGGCGCGCCGGCGCCGCGCGCGTCTCGCGCCTACGCGTCGTCCTTGCGCATTTCGCGCGCCGATTTGCTACAATCCCCTCCGTTTTCCGAGGAGCGTTGCGACGGACCATCCGTGTCCGCCAGGCTCGGAGAGCTTCACCAAGCAGCCGTGCGGCGATCGTTTTTAGCGACCGTCGCGCCGGCCCCGCTTCCTGAACGGCGCTCACGTCACCAATCTAGAAACTTTTTAGAAAGGAGGGCGTGATGAACGCCATTATCGATTCCAAGGCTTCCCACGATTACGTCGTCGCCGACATGGCGCTGGCCGGCTGGGGCCGCAAGGAACTCAACATCGCCGAGACCGAAATGCCGGGCCTCGTGCAGATTCGCGACGAATACAAGGCACAGCAGCCGCTGAAGGGCGCGCGCATCGCCGGTTCGCTGCACATGACGATCCAGACGGGCGTGCTGATCGAGACGCTGAAGGCGCTCGGCGCGGACGTGCGCTGGGCATCGTGCAACATCTTCTCGACCCAGGATCACGCGGCCGCCGCGATCGTCGAAGCCGGCACGCCGGTGTTCGCGTTCAAGGGCGAATCGCTCGACGAATACTGGGAATTCTCGCACCGCATCTTCGAATGGCCGAACGGCGAATTCGCGAACATGATCCTGGACGACGGCGGCGACGCAACGCTGCTGCTGATCCTCGGCTCGAAGGCCGAGAAGGACCGTTCGGTGATCGCGAAGCCGACCAACGAGGAAGAAGTCGCGCTGTACAAGTCGATCGCGGCGCACCTCGACGTCGACGCGAACTGGTACTCGAAGCGCCTCGCGCACATCAAGGGCGTGACCGAAGAGACCACGACCGGCGTGCACCGCCTGTACCAGATGGAAAAGGACGGCCGCCTGCCGTTCCCGGCGTTCAACGTGAACGATTCGGTCACGAAGTCGAAGTTCGACAACCTGTACGGCTGCCGTGAATCGCTCGTCGACGGCATCAAGCGCGCGACCGACGTGATGATCGCGGGCAAGGTCGCGGTCGTCGCGGGCTACGGCGACGTGGGCAAGGGCTGCGCGCAGTCGCTGCGCGGCCTGGGCGCGACCGTGTGGGTCACCGAAATCGATCCGATCTGCGCGCTGCAGGCGGCGATGGAAGGCTACCGCGTCGTGACGATGGAATACGCGGCCGACAAGGCCGACATCTTCGTGACGGCGACCGGCAACTACCACGTGATCAACCACGATCACATGAAGGCGATGCGCCACAACGCGATCGTCTGCAACATCGGTCACTTCGACTCGGAAATCGACGTTGCGTCGACGCGCCAGTACCAGTGGGAAAACATCAAGCCGCAGGTCGACCACATCATCTTCCCGGACGGCAAGCGCGTGATCCTGCTGGCCGAAGGCCGCCTCGTGAACCTCGGCTGCGCGACCGGCCACCCGTCGTTCGTGATGTCGAACTCGTTCGCGAACCAGACGCTCGCGCAGATCGAGCTGTTCACGCGCGGCGAGCAGTACGAGAACAAGGTGTACGTGCTGCCGAAGCATCTCGATGAAAAGGTCGCGCGCCTGCACCTGGCGCGCATCGGCGCGAACCTGTCGGTGCTGTCGGACGAGCAGGCTTCGTACATCGGCGTGCAGAAGGACGGCCCGTTCAAGCCGAACCACTACCGCTATTGATGCGCGGCCGCCGCCGCACCGTGGGCGCCCGTTGCGGGCGCACGGCGCGGCGGCGCTCACCGATCGTACCGATCGACAACCGAACCGGAGCCCTCCATGAGCGTCATCCTCACCTGGGTCATCAACGCGCTGGCGCTGCTGATCATCACGTACCTCGTGCCGTCGATCCACATCAAGAGCTTCGGCACCGCGCTGATCATCGCGGTCGTGCTCGGGCTGATCAACACGGTGATCCGGCCGGTGCTGATCCTGCTGACGCTGCCCGTCACGATCGTCACGCTCGGGGTGTTCATCCTCGTCGTGAACGCGCTGTGCTTCTGGTTCGCGTCGTCGCTGCTGAAGGGCTTCGAGGTGTCGGGGTTCTGGTCCGCGTTCTTCGGTTCGATCCTGTACAGCATCGTGTCGTGGCTGCTGTCCGCCCTGATCTTCGGCCAGCGCGACATCGGCTGAGGGCCGGCGGGCGCAGGCCCAACCCCATCGAATCATGAAACCGATCGAACTCTCGTTTGAATTCTTCCCGCCGAAGACGGCGGACGGCGTCGAAAAGCTGCGCGCCACGCGCGCGCAGCTGCTGCCGCTGAAGCCGAAATTCGTCTCCGTGACGTTCGGCGCCGGCGGCTCGACGCAGCAGGGCACGCTCGATACCGTGCTCGACATGCAGAAGGACGGCCTCGAGGCCGCGCCGCACCTGTCGTGCATCGGTTCGTCGCGCGACAGCCTGCGCGCGATCCTCGACCAGTACCGCTCGCACGGCATCCGGCACATCGTCGCGCTGCGCGGCGACCTGCCGTCGGGGATGGGCGAGGTCGGCGAGCTGCGCTACGCGTCCGAGCTCGTCAGCTTCATCCGCGCCGAGCATGGCGACTGGTTCCACATCGAGGTCGCCGGTTATCCGGAATACCACCCGCAATCGCGCTCGCCGAAGGCCGATCTCGAGAATTTCGCGCGCAAGGTGAAAGCCGGCGCGAATTCCGCGATCACGCAGTACTTCTTCAACGCGGACGCGTATTTCCGCTTCGTCGACGATGCGCGCAAGCTGGGCGTGGACGTGCCGATCGTGCCGGGCATCATGCCGATCACGAACTTCTCGCAACTGATGCGCTTCTCCGAGATGTGCGGCGCGGAAGTGCCGCGCTGGGTCGCGCGCCGGCTCGAGAGCTTCGGCGACGATCGCGAGTCGATCCGCGCGTTCGGCGCGGACGTCGTCACGAACCTGTGCCAGCGCCTGATCGACGCGGGCGTGCCGGGGCTGCACTTCTACACGTTGAACTTGGCGACCGCCACGCGGACGATCTGCGAACGGCTCGCGGTGTAACGAGCGCCGTCACGCGGTTGCCTGCGTGAAAGCCCCGCCGGTTTGCGCCGGCGGGGCTTTTTTTATCGTGAAGCGCCGCGCATGCCGCGTGGCGAAAGCCGCTGAATCAGCGCTGCGCCTGCATCAGCGGCGGACGGCGGTCGAACCACGGCCGCGCCTGTTCGAGCTGCCGCGCGAGCCGGAGCAGCAACGCTTCGTCCGCGTGGCGCGCGGCGAACTGCACGCCGATCGGCAGCCCGCGCGCATTCCAGTACAGCGGCACCGACATCGCCGGCTGGCCGGTCAGATTGAACAGCTCGGTGCAGCCGGCCCACGCGAACGCCTTCTCCGACGACTTCGCGAGCATTTCCTTCAGCAGCGGCTTCACCGGCAGCGCGGCGACCAGCTTCATCTGCGCGGATTCGAACGGCGTCGGCTGCAGTTCGCCGATTTTCACCGGCGGCCCCGCGAGCGATGCGCACAGGATCGCGTCGTAACGCGACACGAGACCGGCGACCTGCACGGTGAGCTGGCGCTGCCATTCGAGCACGTCGGGCAGGCGCGTGCGCGCGAGCCGCCTGCCCACCACAGCCATCGCCCAGGTCGCGGCCTCGAATTCGCCGCGCCGCGGCGAGCGGCCGGTCAGTTCGCGCGCGCCGAGCACCATGTCCTCGGCGATCGTCGCCCACAGCGTGAGGAAGGTTTCGGCCGCGCGCGCATAGTCGATCTGCAGCGTCGCCGGCTCGACGTGATGGCCGAGCGATTCGAGCAGCGCGGCCGCGTCGTCGAGCGCCGCGCGCGTGTCGTCGGCGAGCGCCGGCGCGAGCATCGGATCGACGACGAGGCCGATCCGCAGCGGGCCGGGCGGCGTATCGAGCGCGCCGAGGAAGGTGCCGGGCGCGCCGGGCGGCAGCGTCTGGCCGGTCGTCACGTCGAGCAGCAGCGCACTGTCGCGCACGCTGCGCGACACCGCGTGCTGGACGACGAGTTCGCCGTTCGACGGCAGGTCGACCAGCACCGGGTTGCGGCTCGGTTTCAGGCCGAACAGCCCGCAGCACGACGCCGGAATGCGGATCGAGCCGCCGCCGTCGGACGCATGCGCGAGCGGCACGATGCCGGCCGCGACGGCCGCCGCCGCGCCGCCGCTCGAGCCGCCTGGCGTGTGATCGAGATTCCACGGGTTGCGGCACGCGCCGAACAGTGCCGGTTCGGTGTACGGCATCTGGCCGATCTCGGACGTGTTGGTCTTGCCGAATACGTTCAGGCCCGCCGCGCGGCTGCGCGCGATCACCGGCGAATCGTCGGCCGGCACGAAGTAGCGGTAGTGCCGGCTGCCCATCGACAGCGGCAGCCCGGCGACCGCCGCGCCGAGATCCTTGACGAGATACGGCACGCCCGCGAACGGCGTAGCGGCGCCCGGTTCGGGCGCGCCCGCCGCACGTTCGCGCGCGGCTTCGTAATCCTGCAGCACGATCGCGTTGATCGCGCCGTTGACCGCTTCGGCCTGGCCGATCGCGGCGTCGAGCAGTTCGCGCGGGCTGGCCTGGCGGTCGCGCACGAGCGCGGCGAGGCCGATTGCGTCATGCGCGAGATAGTCCGAGTGCATCGCGGTCACCCCCGTTGTGACTCGTGGCGATGGTGCGAGCATAACGCGAGCCCGGCGTGGCGGACCCGCGGCCGGGCCTTTTTAGAGATGCTCGGCGAGGAAGGTCAGCGTGCGGCCGTGCGCGAGCGCCGCCGCGCGCTGGTTGTACGACGCGCGGTCCGTGCAGTTGAAGCCGTGCTCGGCGCCCGGGTACACGTGGAACGACGCATCGCCGTGGCCGGCGAACGCGGCCTTCACCTGGTCGACGGCGGTGAGCGGAATGCCGTGGTCGTTTTCCGCGTAGTGGAACAGGATCGGCTGCGTGACCTGGCCGGCGAGGTCGAGCGCGTTCTGGATGCCGCCGCCGTAATAGGACACCGCCGCGTCGAGCTTGCCGGTTGCGGCCGCGCGGTACGCGAGCTGGCCGCCGAAGCAGTAGCCGATCGCGGCGAGCTTGCCGGCCACTTCGGGGCGGGCGCGCAACGCGTCGGCCGCCGCGCCGATGTCCGCGACCGCGAGACCCACGTCGGTCTTTTTCATCAGCTCGATGCCCTTGTCGCGATCCGCGCCTTCGTAGGTCAGCTCGACGCGCGGCTGCGTGCGCCAGAACACGTCGGGCGCGAGCGCGACGAAGCCGTCGGCCGCGTACTGGTCGGCGACCGCACGGATGTGCGCGTTCACGCCGAAGATCTCCTGGATGATGATGACGGCAGGGCCCTTGCCGCGCTTGGGCAGTGCGAGATAGCCGCCGAAGCTGTCGTTACCGGTCGGGATGTCGATCCATTGGGCAGTCACGTTCTGAACTCCTGGCAGGCGGGGTGCGCGAGGCGCCCCGGGGTGAAAAGAGGGCGGCCTAGTGTGCCACCAATCGTTCGGTGCTGCAGTGCACGCGGGCGCTTCTCGCGCAGCGATCGTTTCGATCTCGATTATTCATTTTTCGGCGCCGCGCCGCTTCGATAGAGTCGATGTGTCGGCCTTTACAAAGCGCTTTCGCGCATCGTCATCGAAGGATTCGCCATGTCCGCCCGCTCGTTTTCCACGCCCTTTTCCGAACGCTTCGGCCTGCGTCTGCCGCTCGTGCAGGCGCCGATGGTCGGCGCGACCACGACCGCGATGGTCGCGGCCGCGTCGAATGCCGGTGCGCTCGGCAGCTTCGGCGCCGGCGCGCTCGCGCCCGAGCGTATCGAAGCCGAAGTCGCCGCGATCCGCGCGGCGACCGATCGCCCGTTCGCGATCAACCTGTTCGTGTTGCCCGATGACGCCGCGCCGGACGCGGCGACCGTCGCGCGCGCACTCGCGGCGATCGACCCGCTGAACGCCGCGCTCGGCCTGCCGCCGGGCACGGCGCCCGCGCGCTACGCGCCTGATTTCCGCGCGCAGCTCGATGCGCTCGTCGCGCTGCGCGTGCCGGTCGCGAGCTTCACGTTCGGCGTGCTCGACGCGGCCGACGTCGCCCGCCTGAAAGCCGCCGGCACGTATGTGATCGGCACCGCGACGCACGTCGCCGAAGGGCTCGCGTGGCAGGCGGCCGGCGCCGATGCGATCTCCGCGCAGGGCGCCGAGGCCGGCGGCCATCGCGGCACCTTCATCGGTTCCGCCGAGGACGCGCTGATCGGCACGTTCGCGCTCGTCCCGCAGCTCGTCGACGCGACCGGCCTGCCCGTGCTGGCCGCGGGCGGCATCATGGACGGCCGCGGCATCGCGGCCGCACTGGCGCTCGGCGCGCAGGGCGCGCAGCTCGGCACCGCGTTCCTCATGTGCGCGGAAAGCGCGATCGCCGCGGACTGGAAGGCTCGCCTGCTCGTGAGCGCCGACACGTCGACGCAGGTCACGCGCGCGATCACCGGCCGTCATGCACGCGGGCTGCGCAATACGCTGATGGCGCGGCTCGGCGAGCACGTGGCCGACGTCCCGCCGTATCCGGTGCAGAACGCGCTGACCCAGCCGTTGCGCCAGGCCGCCGCGCGCGCGAACGACGGCGACTACCTGTCGCTGTGGGCCGGGCAGGGCGCGCCGCTCGCGCGGCGGCGCGGCGATGCGTTGACGACGTCGCAACTGGTCGCCGCGCTCGATGCGGAATGGCGTGCATCGGCTGCTTGAACGCTGCTTCAAGCGCTGGAATCATTGATATCCAACGACGAAACGCGCGTGCTGTCACGCGCGTTTCATTCAACGATCGCGGGCACAAAATACCGAATCGAAATGCCCGCGCGAATCGATTGAAACGACCTTTCCACAGTGTGCTGGAACTAGCGGAAACCCTTATCCGTCGGGGCTTGCAGCGCCATTCGAGTCATCCCTCCAAAGCGCGCATATCGGTAGTGTTACCACTATCCTAAAAAAGTCCCACAAATTAATTTGATCACCTACACTTGCGCGCAAGTACGAGCGGGCGGCTGCTAAAAGCGGCTGTTTTCACGTGCTTGAGGCCAAGTGCATGAACGATGCAACCGGCGAATCGTCCAGTGATTGAAACACGGGGATGGCAGCGGGGCACCGGGCGATGGCGTTTTTTGGGACCGAACTGGAGACTTACATGAATATCAAGATGCAAAAGCTGTTGCCGATCACCGCGGCAGCGATGCTGTGCGCTGCAGCTGCAAGCAACGCGTCCGCCGATCAAGTCGTCAAGATCGGCCACGTCGCGCCGTTGACGGGCGGCATTGCACACCTGGGCAAGGACAACGAAAACGGTGCACGTCTCGCAGTCGAGGAGATCAACGCGAAGGGCCTCACGATCGGCGGCCAGAAGATCACGCTGCAACTCGACCCGCAGGATGACGCCGCCGACCCGCGGCAGGCGACGCAGGTTGCGCAGAAGCTCGTCGACGACAAGGTCGTCGCGGTGGTCGGCCACCTGAACTCGGGCACGTCGATCCCGGCCTCGAAGATCTACAGCGATGCGGGCATCGTGCAGATCTCGCCGTCGGCGACCAACCCGGCGTACACGCAGCAAGGCTTCAAGACCACGTATCGCGTGGTGGCGACCGATGCGCAGCAGGGCCCGGCACTGGCGAACTACGCGCACTCGAAGGGCATCAAGAGCGTGGCGGTGGTCGACGATTCGACCGCGTACGGCCAGGGTCTCGCGAACGAGTTCGAGAAGAAGGCGAAGGCGCTCGGCCTGAAGGTGATGTCGCATGACGCGACGAACGACAAGGCGGTCGACTTCCGCGCGATTCTGACCAAGATCAAGGGCGAAAACCCCGACGCGATCATGTACGGCGGCATGGACGCCACCGGCGGCCCGTTCGCGAAACAGGCGAAGCAGCTCGGCCTGCGCGCGAAGATCTTCGCGGGCGACGGCGTGTGCACGGAAAAGCTGGCCGACCTGGCCGGCGACGCGACCGACAACATCGTGTGCTCGGAAGCCGGTGCCTCGCTCGAGAAGATGCCGGGCGGCAACGCGTTCAAGGCGAAGTACGAGAAGCGCTTCGGCCAGCCGATCCAGATCTATGCACCGTTCACGTATGACGCCGTGTACATCATCGCCGACGCGATGAAGCGCGCGAACTCGACGGACCCGGACAAGATCCTCGCGGCGATGCCGGCGACGAAGTACACGGGCGTGATCGGCACGACGACCTTCGACTCGAAGGGCGACCTGCAGCACGGCGTGATCTCGCTGTACAACTACAAGAGCGGCAAGAAGTCGCTGCTCGACGAAGTGAAGATGTAACGCGACGCGCGATCGACAAGCGGTCGACAGGAGGGTGAAAGCGCGCATGCGGTAACGCATGCGCGCTTTCTTTTTGGGCCGGCGTGCGCGGCCGCGCCGTCAGATCTTCAGGTGCGCGAGCACCTTCGGCGCGACCAGCGCGACGAGCGCCGCGCACAGCGCGACGACCGACAGGCCGACCGTCAGGTTCGACGCCTGCGCGACCGCGCCGATCGCGACCGGACCGAACAGCAGTCCGAAATACGCGAGCCCGGCCACGTGCGCGAGCCCTTCGGCTGCGTGGATGCCTTTCACGCGCGCGGCAGCCGCGAACAGCACGGGCATCATGTTGGCCAGCCCGAGGCCCATCAGCGTGAAACCGGTCAGCACCGCGGCCGAATACGGCAGCAGCAGCGCGCCGATCATCCCCGCGCAGGCGAGCGACGCGCTCGCGAACACGAGCTGCGGCGCGCCGAAGCGGGCGCGCACGGCGTCGCCCGCGAAGCGCGCGATGGCCATCCCGCCCGAGAACGCCGCATACGCGGCACTCGCGAGCGCGGGGCTCGCCGCGACCACGTCGCGCATGTAGACCGTCGCCCAGTCGTACATCGCGCCTTCGGCGATCAGTGCGATCAGCGCGATGCCGCCGAGCATCCACAACGCGGGCGAGCGCCAGCGGTTGCCGCCGCCGTGCGCCTGTTCGTGGTGCGGCACGTGCGGCAGCACGGCCGGGCTCGCGGCCACGAGCACCGCGGCGCCCACCGCCGCCGCGAGTGCGAGATGCGCGCCCGGCGCCATGCCGGCCGACAGCAGCGCGCCGCCGGCTGCCGCGCCGGCCATCCCGCCGATGCTGAACATCCCGTGCAGCGACGACATGATCGGTTTGCCGAGCGCGATTTCGACCGCGCTGGCCTCGGCATTCATCGCGACGTCGAGCGTCGCCATCGAGAAGCCGAACAGCGCGAGCACCGCGAGCAGCATCCAGTAGTCGGGCACGACGAGGATCAGCGCCGCGCACGCGGACATCACGAGGCCGCCGGCGAGGCACGCGGTGCGCGAGCCGACGCGCGCGATCCAGCGCGCGATGCTCAGCATCGCGACGATCGACCCGCCGGCGACCGCGAACAGCGCGATCGACAGCAGCCCGGGGCTCAGCGCGAACTTGTCGCGCACGGTCGGCACGTGCACGCCCCACGACGCGTACATCATGCCGGCGACGAAGAACAGCGCCATCGACGCCGTGCGCGCGCGCTGGCGGGCCGGCAGCGGCAGGACGCGATGCGCGTCGGGCGGCGCGGCGAACGGGGACGACGATTCGGGGGAAGAGGATTGGGACACGGGAAGGCTCGTCAGGAAAATGCACGGGCGCACGCGGCGCCCGTCGGATGGGTCCGATTCTATCGAACCGCTTACGTTCCTGCTGCGCGCTGGCCGTTCGGCCGATGCGCGGCGCGGGGCGCCAGCGGGTAACATCAACGCGCATGCGGCATGCCCGACGCGCCGCCTTTCGACCGCAGGAGTCCGCTTGAACATCGATCCCGCCTTCGCCCTGCATCTGCTGCATCGCTGCGCGCTCGGCACGCTCGCCACCCATACGCGCGAGCCGCAGGGCTTTCCGTATCCGACCGTCGTGCCGTTTGCACCCGATGCAAGCCATCGGCCGGTGATCCTGGTGAGCGGCCTGGCCGAGCACACACGCAATCTCGTCGCCGATCCGCGCGCGGGTTTCCTCGTCGTCGACGCAAGCGACGGCGATGTCCTGAACGCCGAGCGCGCGACGCTGCTGGGCCGGTTCGTGCCGCTCGGCGACGATCCGCACGTCACCGCGCGCTACCTGCGCTACGAGCCGGACGCCGCGCGCTATCTCGCGCTCGGCGATTTCGCGTTCTGGGCGCTCGAGATCGAGCGGCTGCGCTATATCGGCGGGTTCGGGCGAATGGGCTGGGTCGACGGCACGCAGCTCGATACGCTGCCGCCGCTCGCGTTCGACGACGAACAGGCGCTGTGGCACGCCTACGAGGCGGGCGACGCACACCGCGACGGGCTCGACCTGCTCGGCGTCGATCACCATGGCGCCGACTGGCGATGCGACGGTCGCCGGGTGCGCACGCCGTTCGAGTCGCCATCGGCCGATACCGGTGCATTGCGCGAGCGGCTGATCGCCTGCGCAAAGGATGTGACGTGACGTCGCGGGTCAGCGATTTGTCCGTTTAGCAAACCGCGTCATGTGGTTTTCGCAAAACTGTCGTCCGATGAAAGCTTTGATTTTTTCGAATGCAGGGTAATTGCGTATGTTGATAGGCCTAATAGCCAATCGCTAATGTCCTAATCTCTATGTAGGAGCGTGAAAATTTGAGAAAAGGCCGCGTCCGGTCAAAATGACATGTGCGAATTACAATGGGTCTCGGGATTTTCGTGAATCTCGCTTCTATCAAATCTTTTTTGTGCTAATCTCTGCCTTCGAAAATCCGAGGCACATATATTTCATGGAATGGTGAGCTGGCTGCAGACCGGCGCCATTGGTCAGATAGAAAGGGAAACTATGTCTTCTTACAAGGACCTGCTGGCCCAGCGGGAGAAGCTGGAGAAGCAAATCGAAGAAGCGAAGTCGCGTGAATACGCTGAAGTACTGAATGACGTGAAGCAGAAAATTGCCGACTACGGCTTTTCGCTCGCCGAACTCGGTCTCAGCCGCGCGAAGGCCGGCAAGGTCGGTCGTCCGCGCGCAGGCGTGGCGGCAAAGTACCGCGATCCGGAAACGGGCGCGACGTGGTCGGGTCGTGGCAAGCCGCCGCGCTGGATCGCAGGCAAGAACCGCGAGCAGTTCGCGATTTAAACGTTCGTTTAGGTTGCCCGCTCTTCAAAAGAGCCGCGTGTCCGTCGAGGAGCGCGGCTTTTTTGTTTTCCGGTCATCGGCAGGCTCGTCGGCATCGTCATGAAAATGTAAGCATGCCGTGTGAATGAAAATGCGACACGTTCGTATAAGCGATTGATTTAAATGAGAAATTTGTGGGTATTGGCAGGGCTTGCGCAGCGGCTTTGATAGAATTGCGTACCGCACACCGATATCTCATATTTCATGTCCACGTTTTCCGGCGACGCGCAGAGCGCAGATAAGCACGCAGTTGCGCGCAAGAGCACGCTCGTCAGTATTGTCCTGAATGTCGTGCTTGCGACGTTTCAGATTGCCGTCGGCGTGATTGCGCATTCGCAGGCATTGATTGCCGACGGCGTGCATTCGATTTCCGATTTGATCTCGGATTTTGTCGTGCTGGTTGCGAATCGGCATAGCGGCGCATCGCCGGATGCCGACCACAATTACGGCCATAGCCGCTACGAGACGGTCGCGTCGCTGTTTCTCGGCGCGATCCTGATTGCGGTTGGTATCGGCATGCTCTGGCGTGCCGGCGACCGTCTCGTTAATCTCGAAAACATTCCGGCCGTGCATTTTTCCGCACTGATCGTTGCGCTGACGGTGCTCGTGTCGAAGGAAGCGCTGTTTCGCTACATGCTGCGCGAAGCACGGCGCGTGCGCTCGGCGATGCTGGTCGCCAACGCATGGCATGCGCGTTCGGATGCCGCATCGTCGCTCGTCGTCGCGATCGGCATCGTTGGCAGCCTGGCCGGCGTGCGATTGCTCGACCCGATCGCGGCGGCCATCGTCGGCTTCATGGTCGCGCGCATGGGCTGGACGTTCGGCTATGACGCGTTGCAGGACCTCTCCGACCGTGCGCTCGATACGGCCGACACGGCCGAGATCCGCGCGCTGCTCGCCGCGACGCCTGGCGTGCGCGACGTGCACGACCTGCGCACGCGCAAGATGGGCGATGCCGCGCTCGTCGATGCGCACATCCTCGTCGATCCGAAGATCTCCGTCTCCGAAGGGCATTACATCGCCGAGACCGCGCGGGCGCGCGTGCTGTCCGACCCGCGCGTGCTCGATGCGTTGATCCACGTCGACCCGGAGAACGACGCGGCGCGCCGTCCGGCGCTCGCGTTGCCGCCGCGCGGCGAGCTCGCGGCGCGGCTCGAGGCCGCGCTCGCGCAGCGCGGGCTGCGCGCGGCGGCGATCAACCTGCATTACCTGAGTACGGGGCTCGAGGTCGACGTGACGCTCGACAGCGATCCGCGCGACACCGATGCGGCGCTGGCCGGCCGACTGGACATCGATACGCTGAAGCGCGAGTTCGGCGCGCGCCGGATCAGCTTCACGCGCACGTTGCCCGCGCGGACGTGACCGCCAACGGCAGCCGTCAACCATGAGCGCGGCCCGCCGCAGGGGCGGGCCCGCGCGTTACAGCGGCAGTTGTGTGTCGAACTTGATTTCGCGCAGCACGACGCTCGTGCGCACTTGCGACACGGCCGGGATCTTGAAGATGCGTTCGTGCAGGAACACGTCGTAGGCCTTGATGTCCGGCGCGACGATCTTGAGGATGTAATCGGCTTCGCCGGTGGTGCTGTAGCACTCGGTGACTTCCGGACAGGTCGCGATCTCGCGCTCGAACTGCTCGACGCCGCCTTCGTTGTGGCGCGTCAGATGCACGTGCGCGAGCGCGCAGACGTGCAGGCCGAGCTTCTCGCGATCGAGCAGCGCCGTGTAGCGCTGGATCACGCCCGACTGTTCCATGTCCTTGATGCGGCGCCAGCACGGCGTGCTCGACAGGCCGACCTGGTCGGAGATTTCCTGAACGGAACGGCGCGCGTCGAGCTGCAACAGGCGAAGGATTTTTTGCGAAAAGGAATCGAGCGTCACCTGCGCCTCCATGCGGCAGCTACAACACGCTGAATGTTAGAGGGCCGGGAAAGGAAAGGCAATCTGGCGACGCGCCGTTGAGCGAGATTCGCTAATTTGCTCGCGGATCCGTGGGATTTTGTCCCGCCCCCGCGCTTTCCGACCGATCGGTATCCGACACGGCCAGGCCCGCGAGCGCGGCTTGCTGCCGGCGCAGGTCGGCGAGCATGTTGCAGAACAGCGCGCCTTGCTCGATCGCGTCGTCGAGCGCGACGTGCGTGTGCGGATGGTCGTCGAACCAGTGCTTCGGAAAGCGCGGCTTGATCGCCTTGCGGTACGGCAGGCCGGTCATCGCGAACGCGAGCGTCTTGATGTCGAGCGCGGACCACGAGAACGGGCAGCGCCCCGCGAAACGCATCATGTACCAGAACATGAACGTGAAATCGAAGCCGGCCGGCATCGCGACGAACACCGGCTTGCCGGGCAGCGCCTCGACCCATTCGACGTAGGCGACCAGCGCCGCCTCGGGCGCCTGCAGATCGCGCCGGCAGGCGGCCCAGGCTTCCGGCTCGGTCTTCCACCAGGCTTCCTGCACCGGGTGCGCGTGTGCGCCGGGCAGCGTCTCGAGGTTCGCCGAGAACGTCGCGATCAGCTGCTTGTCCTCGGTATAGGCGGCCGACGCGAAGCTCAGCATCGAGTGCGGGCCGGGAATCGGGCCGTCGGCCTCGACGTCGGTGCTGACGTAAATTTCCGGGATGGCGGTCTGGTTCATCCGAATACCTTGTCGGACACGAACGGATTCGTGCGGCGCTCGTCGCCGAACGTCGACACCGGGCCGTGGCCGGGCACGAACGTGACGTCGTCGCCGAGCGGCCACAGTTTTTCCTTGATCGAACGAACGAGATCCTCGTGATTGCCGCGCGGGAAATCGGTCCGGCCGATCGAGCCCGCGAACAGCACGTCGCCGACGATCGCGACGCGATGCGCGCGGCTGAAGAACACGACGTGGCCGGGCGTGTGGCCCGGGCAGTGATAGACCTCGAGCGTCTCGTCGCCGAATTGCACGGTGTCGCCGTCGTTCAGCCACTGGTCGGGCTCGAAGACGTCGGCGGCCGGAAAGCCGAAGCGCTCGCTCTGCATCGGCAGCTTCTCGATCCAGAAGCGTTCCTCTTCCTGCGGGCCCTCGATCGGCACGCCGTAGTGCGTCGCGAGCGTTTTCGCGCCTGCGCAGTGATCGATGTGCCCGTGCGTGAGCAGCACCTTCTCGACCTGCACGTTCTGCCGCGCGACTTCCTGTTCGATGCGGTCGAGATCGCCGCCCGGATCGACGACGGCGGCGCGGCCCGTCTTCTCGCAGACGAGCAGCGAGCAGTTCTGCTGGAACGGCGTGACCGGAATGAGCGTGACTTTCATGGGTGCACCGGCGGCTAAAAGGAGCGATTGTACCGGTCGCGCGTACGGGCTGCCGGGCGTGCGATACATGCGGCGGCGTGCCGATCAGGGCATTCCCGGAGCATGCCGATTGTTACAGTCATAGAGAGAATCAATGGTGCGCCCGGGGTGCTTTTCGAGACAAGGTTTTGATTTATGTATAATGCGCTCCATTGCACGTGAATTTCACGCAATTCGCTGGTGTTTCGGCCCCGTTAAACGAGGTATTCGATTCACCGTCAAGCATCGGCCGCCGGGGAGTCCGGCGGTGTATCCAGCACCGAACATTCGGTGCTCACGTCTTGTCCGGCCGGGTGCTGCGCGCCCGCCTGCGGCCCTGCTGCCGCGCCGCCGGATGAGGCCTGTGCCGCCGTTCCTGTGCGTTGGTCGTAGCGACGCGCGCGAACGTGAAGCCATGTTCGATGGCGGCATGTGGGGTCTGGTCAGGCTGTTGGGGACAGGTTGCGCCAGACGTGAAAGCTAATCAGGACGGTTGCGGCCAGGACGAAGGCCGCGCCCATGCTAGCCGCCTGCTCGCATTCGAGCGGGGCGTGCACGCATTTGCCGTCCGGGCCGCATCTCTGCGTTGTGAAGCAGCGTTGTATCGATGCGGCCCGAACCAGAAGGCGACACGTCGATGAATTTACGTTTTCCGAGCCGATTCGGAACCATTGCATTGTTTTTTGCGCTGACGGGCTGTGCGGTGCCATCCAGCCAGACCACCGGCAGCGTGAACCAGAAGAAGGCCGTCGACAAGACGGCCGCCGCCGCGAAGGCGGACGACGACAAGCAGCCGCTCAGTTTCGATTCCGCGCTGGCATCGATGCCGGCCGCCGACAGCAAGGACGCGAAGAAGTCGTCGCTGGCGGACGCCGAGCCGATCGACGGCAAGGATGTGTCCGAGTTCCGCCAGAGCGGTCGCGCATCGTGGTACGGGCGGGATTTCCACGGCCGCCGCACCGCGAACGGCGAACGCTTCAACATGAACGCGTTCACCGCCGCGCACCGCACGCTGCCGCTGTCGTCGTACATCAAGGTGACGAACGCCTCGACCGGCAAGTGGGTCGTCGTGAAGGTCAACGATCGCGGGCCGTTCAAGCGCGGCCGCGTGCTCGACCTGTCGTATGCGGCGGCCAAGGTGATCGGCCTCGTGCACGCCGGCACGGGCCGCGTGAAGATCGAAGGACTGTCGCCGCAGGAAGCGCGCGAGGCCCGCGACGAAATGTTCGCGTCGATCTCGGCGAAATAACCCGGCGGATCGTCCGCTCATGCGCAAAGGGCTGCCTTCCGGCAGCCCTTTGTCGTTTCCGCGCAGCGGCGTCGCGCGTCAGCCTTCCTTCAGCACGAGCGCACGCGCATACAGCGTGCTGCGCGATGCGCCCGTCAGCGCGGCGGCGAGCTTCGCCGCGCTTTTCACCGGCACCTCTTCCAGCAGCAGCCTGAGCAGCGCGTCGTGCGCGGTGTCGTCGGCTTCGCCGCTGGCCGCCGGCGCGCCTTCGACCACCAGCACGAACTCGCCGCGCTGCCGGTTCGCATCGCCGGCGAGCCAGCTCTGTCCTTCGGCCAGGGTGCCCTGGAACAACTGCTCGTGTAGCTTGGTGAGCTCGCGCGCGATCAGCAGCCGGCGCGCGGGGCCGAACGCGTCGGCGAGCGCGGCGACGGTTTCGGCGATCCGGTGCGGCGCTTCGTAGAACACCAGCGCGTACGGGTGCGACACCAGCGCCTGCAGCGCGGTCGCGCGCTGTTTCGTCTTCGGCGGCAGGAAGCCCGCGAACGTGAACGCGCCGGCCCAGTCGCCGGCCACGCTCAGTGCGGTCACGGCCGCGCTCGCGCCAGGCAGCGGAACCACCGTGAAGCCGGCCGCGCGCACGGCGTCGACGAGGCGCGCGCCGGGGTCCGAGATGCCCGGCGTGCCCGCATCCGACACGTAGGCCACGCGTTCACCGCCGCGCAGCAGTTCGATCACGCGCTGTGCGGCTTCGCGTTCGTTGTGCTCGTGCACGGCGACGAGCGGTTTCGAGATCCCGTAGCGGGCGAGCAGCTGGCCCGTGTTGCGGGTGTCTTCGGCCGCGATGCGGTCGGCGAGGCCGAGCACGTGCAGCGCGCGCAGCGTGATGTCGGCCGTATTGCCGATCGGCGTGGCGACCACGTAGAGCGTGGCGTCCGGGTAGTGCTGCGTATGCGCGAGTTCGAGGAGGGCAGTCATGGCAGGCAATGCACGCGGTCGCGGCACGAACGGAACAAGGACGGCATTGTGCCACGCGGCGCCGGCCCGGCCGGAGGGCGCGCGCGGTCGGCCGCCTTCGGGCGACAACTTTTCCGGCGCGGCGCGATCCAAACCGGTCGGCGCGGCGTTCGAGCAGCGCGCGCGGCAGTTTCTCGAGCGTCATGGCCTCGGGTTCGTCGCCGCGAACGTAACGATGCGCGGCGGCGAACTCGATCTCGTGATGCGCGAGCCCGACGGCATGCTCGTGTTCGTCGAAGTGCGCGCGCGGCGCAGTACCCGGCACGGCGGTGCAGCCGCGAGCGTCGGCTGGCGCAAGCGGCGGCGTCTGGTCGCGGCCGCGCTGCAGTTCTGGTCGCGGCACGGCGCCGGCGCCGCGTGCCGTTTCGATGTCGTCGCGTTCGAGGCTGGCCGGCTTGCGTGGCTGCGCGACGCATTTCGTACCGACGATGCGTAGCCGCGAGCTGTGACGAGATGTAAAGAGTTCTTGCCGGACCCCCGGAGAGGGCGCCGGAGTACGGTAAACTCGCCGCACCCACGATGTCGCGCGAGTGGCGCCACGTCGTGCCACGCGCCCAGTTCACCAGGAATCGATGTCAGTCGAACGTATTCAGCAACAATTCCGCGACAGCGCCGCGCTTCACGCCGAAGCGGCCGACGCGCTGTCGCTGCCGATCGCAGCCGCGGTCGATGCGATGTTCGCCGCGCTGGCGAACGGCAACAAGATCGTCGCGTGCGGTGACGGCCCGTCGGCCGCCGCCGCGCAGTACCTCGCCGCGTCGCTCGTCGGCGGTTTCGAGCGCGAACGTCCGGGCCTGCCCGCGATCGCGCTGGCCACCGACGCGTCGCAGGCCGGCCTCGCGGGCGCGGCGGCGGCCGAGCAATTGTTCGCGCAGCAGGTGCGCGTGCTGGGCCAGACGGGCGACATCCTGCTGGTGCTCGACGCGGGCGGCGCATCGCCGCGCGTGCTCGCGGCGATCGACGAGGCGCACGAGCGCGAGATGACCGTCGTCGCATTGACGGGCGGCAACGGCCACACGGTCGCGGCCGCGCTGTCCGACACCGATATTCCAATCAGCGTGCCCGCCGTTCGCGCGGCGCGCATCCACGAAGTCCATCTGCTGACCATCCACAGCCTGTGCGACGGCATCGACGCGATGCTGCTGGGTGAGGATTGAACGAAGGAGAGCCGTCGATGAATCAAAGCCGCGTCAAACAGACGCTCGTCAGAACCACGCTGCTCGCCGCGCTGACGGCGGGCCTCGCCGTGTCGCTGCAGGGTTGTGTGCTCGGGGTCGTGGGTGCGGCGGCCGGCGGCGGCGCGCTGATCGCGACCGATCGCCGTACGCTCGGCGCGCAGACGGAGGATCGCGAAATCCAGGTCAAGTCGCTCACGCAGATCAACAACGGGCTGCCGGACCAGTCGCACGTGAACGTGACGGTGTTCAACCGCCGCGTGCTGCTGACGGGCGAAGTGCCGAACGATGCGTCGAAGCAGCGCGCCGAGGAACTCGTGCGCGGCATCAACAACGTGAACGGCATCGTCAACGAACTGTCGGTCGAGCCGGCGTCGTCGCTGTCGTCGCGCGCGAACGACTCGTACCTCGAAGGGCGCGTGAAGTCGGAGCTGATCGCGACGAAGGGCATCTCGGCGAACTACTACAAGGTCGTTAGCGAACGCGGCAATCTTTACCTGATGGGCCTCGTGACGGTGGACGAAGGCAATCGCGGGGCGGAAGCCGCGAGCCAGGTGCCGGGCGTCGAGAAGGTCGTGAAGGTGTTCCAGTACGTGAAGCCGCAGGACGCGCAGGCGCTGCAGGACGCGTCGCCCGCGAGCGGCGCATCCGCCGCGCAGCCGGCTGCCGCACCGGCGGACAGCGCGACGGTCGGCGCGGTGCCCGACGCATCGGTGCAGTCCGCGCCGCTGCAGCCGCCCGCGCCGATCTCGAATTCGTCGAACGTGCATCCGGGCAATCCGAAGGCGAAGGCGCAATGACGGGCATGCAGATGAAACGATGGATGGTGCAGGGCGCCGCGGCCGCGGCGCTCGTGGCCGGCACGCTGGGCGCCGCGCACGCGGACGTCGGCGACGGCCTGAAAGTCGCGCGCAGCAACGCGTGCATGGGCTGCCACGCGGTCGACCGCAAGCTCGTGGGCCCGTCGTTCAAGGATATCGCCGCGCGCTACAAGTCCGATCCGCAGGCCGTCGCGAAGCTGTCGAAGAAGGTGAGGGACGGCGGCTCGGGTGTGTGGGGCGCGATTCCGATGCCGGCGCATCCGCGGATGAGCGACGCCGACGTCCGGTCGGTGGTCGAATGGGTGCTGGCCGGCGCGCCGTCGAAGTAAGGTTTCAGGGGCGATTCAACCCCCTATTGCCAAGCGCAGAAATGCGTGTGTATGATAGTTGACTGATGGGGCGGTAGCTCAGCTGGGAGAGCGTCGCGTTCGCAATGCGAAGGTCGGGAGTTCGATCCTCCTCCGCTCCACCAACGGAATTCGAAAGGCTCGATCGCTAGATCGGGCCTTTTTGTTTTTCTGCGGGGCCTTGGCCGACGCGCTAGGTCGCCAACTCGTAAATCACCCTGAACGTCGGCACCGCCAACACGGCGAACCCCGCCGTCATGACCGCGAGCACCGCGGTCCTCTTCCGCAGCAGCGCGCAGACGGCGATCGACAGCCCATAGAACGCGCAGGTCAGAATGATGATCCACCACAGCGCTGCATAGCCCGCGCCGCCTTCGAAATTCGATACGTTCTGCGTGATCCGGGTCGCGACATACCCGGCGACGGTCATGCTCGCGGGCAGGCACAGTACCGAATACAGCACGAAGACGATGATCTGCCGCGGTGTTGGAGCGGATGACGTCATGGAGGGCGTTCTGTTGCGGATGGACGGGGGGCGCCCGACCGTTCGCCACGCGGGCCGATCAAGGCAGCCGGCAGGATGCGACCGTTTCCCGCGTTTGGCAACCACCACCGTCCCGCCACCCC
>NZ_JACFYV010000101.1:0-22359 GCF_016759955.1 Burkholderia sp. KCJ3K979 | reverse complement strand
GGCGGGTGGATACGATTCGGTGTGCGGAAATTGAACAGTTGCCGTGTGGACTTTTGCCGCACGCCGCGTGATGACGTGGCAGATATTGCCGGTGCGGCATCGGCCGTTCACCGTCACCGTCTGGAGCCGCCGCGTCCAACCGCCGGCAGCAAGCTTATCGCGAGCGGTCGGGTACGCCAGGATTTACCGGCTGAGTGGTTCCAGTTCAACGGGGGCGACAGAAGTCGGAAGTGAAGAGGCGTCAGTTGTATCGAGCACGGGATGCCTTCAGATCGCGGGGCGCAGGCAGACCGAACTTGGTAAATAGCCTTGCCAGGTAGGACGGCGATTCGATCCCTACGCTCAGGGCTGCCGACAGCACGGTCGTGCCGGGAACGTTCAAGAGCGAACGCGCGCGCATGACCCGTTGCCGGAGCTGATAATCGGTGAGGCTTTCGCCGGTCTCCTCGCGGAAGATCCGGGTGAGATGACGTCGCGATATGGCGAATTCCGAAGCGATTGTCTCGATATCGATCCGCTCAGCCAGCATGACGTCAAGGTACGCCTTGATTTCACTGACCAGTTGCCCGCGCGAAACCTTCGGATTGGCACCGCTCGGTGCGGCGCCGAGCACCGCCGCCACGCACGCCGACGCAATCAGCCGATCGACCAGATCGTTCTGATACCGCGCCATATCGTGTGCTTCCTCCGTTTCGTCGCCCGCGTCGAACTGTGTTTGCAAACGCAGTGCCCCAAGCAGAGCAGGCGGCGGCACGCAGTAGCGCGGTGCATCGCCCCCGGCGATCCGGACATTGGATTTGCGCGCACAAAACGAAACGAAGTCGCGCTCCGCATAGACCGCCGTATGGCAGTGCTCTCCGGGATTGCTCGCCGTGTCGTGAAAAATCCCGGCAGGAACCATCGCAAGCACGCCGGCGCCGATGCGTTGCGAATGCTTTGAACACTCCGAAGTCAGCGTCAGCGTGCCTTGACTCGGCAACAGGAACATGAACTCTTCGTGCTCGTGCCACGATGTCACGTAATCGGCCATCGTGATGCGACGGGTCGCAGCCACGCGGTCGGCGGGAATGTGCGATTTGGACGTCTGATAAAACATGGCGAGACCTGCGACTTGGGACTTTATAAGGGACGGGCAACGCGCTGACGCCCATCGCCATGGCCCGATAGTGAGCATGTTCCGGCCCAAATGGAAGCGAATAAAAAACGCAGGCCGTGCATGCTGCGAGGGACGGCGGACTGGCCTTCCCGCCGGCTTCACAAAAGGCGGCACACCGATAGGCGGAGTTAATTAGGGAGCAAGCGCATGAGCATCGTACAACGTGTGCGGCTTGTACGGGTATTTTCCACCACCGACGAGGGCGGCAATCCGGCCCCGGTTGTGCTCGACGCGAACGGCTGGTCCGACTCGCAAATGAAAGAGGTGGCCCGCGCGTATGGTCTGGAAAGCGGGTTTGTGATGCGCGCCGTCGATCCGCACCATGATTTTCGCTTCCGCTTTTTTGTGCCCAACCACGAGATGGAGATGTGCGGACACGCAGCGCTGGGCGCATTGTGGCTGCTGCGTCACACGGGCGCGTGGCGCACGAACACGGCGCTGATTGAAACGCTGAGCGGCAGCGTCGAAGCGCGGTACGACGCGTCCGACGCGCGGATCGAAGTCAGCCAGCCGGCGGGACGCGTCGAGCCGGTTGTCGACGCGGCGCTCATTGCCAGGACACTCGATGCATTGAACCTCGATGCGGGCGATCTGCTGCCGCTCGACATCGTCAACGCAACGACGAGCCGCACCAAAACGCTGGTGCCGGTCCGCACGACCTCGCGGCTGAATGCGATCATGCCGAAACTCGACACAATCGAAGCGCTATGCGACGCGCTGTCGTCGACCGGTCTGTATCCGTTTGCGCTGGATGCCAATGCACCGCACGTGTTCGAGGCACGGCAATTCCCGCGCGCGTCCGGCTATCCGGAAGACGCGGCGACCGGCATCGCAGCGGCAGCGCTCCTGTACGGCGCGCATCGCCATGGGCTCGTCACCGGAGCGGGACGCGGCATCGTCGTGCGTCAGGGTGTGGCGATGGGACGCCCGTCCGCGATCACGGTGAACTTTCGCGATCCGGCCGATGAAAGCAGCGGTTGCTGGCTCAGTGGCCCGGTTGGTCTGATGGACGAGGCCTGAGTCATGTTGCTGGGCACACTCGAAGTCGATTTGTCGACGCGCTCGTTACGACGTGATGGGAAGGCTATCCATGTCGGTTCGCGTGCATTTGACGTGCTCGCGGTACTGTTGTCGGCGGCGGGCCGTCTCGTCACGAAAGACGAGTTGATGGCCGCGGTCTGGCCCGGCACGGTAGTCGAAGAAAACAATCTGCAGGTCCATATTTCCGCGTTGCGAAAATTGCTCGGACCGCAACGCGACCTGATTGTGACCGTACCCGGTCGCGGTTACCAACTGACGCAGAGGTCAGCCCCGACCGCGAATTTGACGCCGGCTACACCGCCCAGGCAGGGCGACAGCGATATTCCGCGACGGCACGGGGCGCTCACGGGACGCGACAGCCTGGTCTCCAATATTGCGGCAATACTGGACACGACGCATATATTGACACTGGTGGGCGCCGGGGGAGTCGGGAAAACGAGCGCGGCAATCGAAGTTGCTCATGCGGCAGTAAGCGGCCGTTTTGATATCACGCGCTTCGTCGCGCTTTCCGATGCTGCCTCTCCAGAAGCGGTCTTGCAGAAAATCGCGACGGCATTCGGCCTGCCGATACGGGACGACAGGTCGGCGGTGGACGCGCTAGTCGCAGCTTTGCCGCGAGACCGCACGCTGCTGGTGCTGGACAACGCCGAGCACGTCATCGATGCAGTCGCTCGACTGGTCGATTCAGTTTGCATGCGGCTTGGCAACTTGCGGGTACTCGTCACGAGCCGTGAGCCGTTGAGGGTATCAGGCGAGAGTGTCTTCCACGTGCGTCCGCTCCAGGTGCCGCGTCCGGAGTCATCCATCGCAGAGCTGCTGGATTGTGAGGCAGTGCAGATGTTCTTGCAGCGCGCGCGACAGTCGGGTTGCGACCTTGATACTTTAAGAAAAAGCGCTCGTCTCGTTGGCGATATCTGTCGTCGGCTCGACGGTAATCCACTGGCGATCGAAATGGCAGTCGGGCGTATCGGTGCATTGGGCGTTCGAGGTGTTCACGGATTTCTCGACGATCGCTTCAAGTTGCTGACGCGGGGATACCGGACGGCGCTTGCGCACCACCAGACGTTACAGGCCAGCTTCGATTGGAGCTTTGCGTCGCTGAGCCCGTCGAGTCAGAAGTTATTGGGTCACGTTGCGGCATTCCAGCGTGCTTTTACGTTCGAGGCATTGCGTGCGCTGGTATGCGATGCGCGGTATACGCTGTCTGACGTTGCCGGCGACATTGCTGAACTGACCGAGAAGTCGCTGGTGAGTGTCGAGCCGGGTAACGGCGAACATCGATTCTTTCTTTCCGAATCCGCCCGAGCATACGCGTTGCAAAAGCGTCGCATCGGAGGGAAGGACATTCGAATGTTCGCGCACTATGCCGGGTACCACTTCAGTGCTTGTGAGGAAGCGTCGACCATTGGAACGGATGCGTTCAACGAGAAAGTGGAAGAGCGGGAGCTTGCCTACGCCATCTGAGCATGTAAGGCAATGGTAGGCCCGGACCCGCTGACGCGGCCTGAACGAATTGCAGCGAGCGGTTGAATCCGCCGCCCACAAGGGACAGTCGACATTGCGGAAAGCCAGCGTCCGCGCCATCGCTTTACGACGTGTAGCCCGTCAGGAAAACCCTGATCGACTCCGCAGGCCGCCCGTTTTCAGCCGTTTTTCCCCTGTCGATACCGGCCGCGCCGCCGCCCGCCTCAGCGATATCCCGCACCCGCGCGATTGCGCTCCAGCAAGCCTTTCAGTCCGTGCATGTAGCTAAAGCAGGTATGGTGCAACGCAGTATTTTGCGTCCAAGGCTTAATTTTTATACCCATCAGGTATCGAAAAGCGCGACCAAAAGTATTGGACGCGCCATTTCCCCGCCGCGTATAAATCCGTTCCATGAACAGCCCACGCAGCGCGCCCCGCGTCCTCCGCCGCCCGAGATCGCATCGAAACCTGCGTCGTCAATCTGTCGGCGAGCCGCCAGCGCAAGTTGTCCGCGGCCACGATGCATGGCCCGATGCCGATGCTCGATGCGTACCTCGCACCCGCGAAGGACTGACGAAAGTCGCGCGGTAATTCGAATCTGGCAAGGACCGTCAGCCCCAAATACACATGGAGACAGCATCATGAGCGTCAAAGTTTTCGACACGACGGAAGTGCAGGATCTGCTGAAGGCCGCATCGAACGCGGCCGGGAATCGCGGAAATGGCACGAACGGCGACGCACGTACGCAGCAGATCGTGCTGCGCCTGCTCGGCGACCTGTTCAAGGCGATCGACGATCTCGACATCACGCCCGACGAAGTGTGGGCCGGCGTGAACTACCTGAACAAACTTGGTCAGGATGGCGAAGCGGCGCTGCTCGCGGCCGGTCTCGGTCTCGAGAAATATCTCGACATCCGGATGGACGCCGAGGACAAGGCGATCGGCCTCGACGGCGGCACGCCACGTACGATCGAGGGGCCGCTGTACGTGGCGGGCGCCCCGGTGCGCGACGGTGTCGCGAAGATCGACCTCGATGCGGACGACGGCGCGGGCCCGCTCGTGATCCACGGCACGGTCACGGGCCTGGACGGCAAGCCGATCGCCGGCGCGGTGGTCGAATGCTGGCATGCGAACTCGCACGGCTTCTATTCGCATTTCGACCCGACCGGCAAGCAGAGCGACTTCAATCTGCGCGGCGCGGTGAGGACCGGCGCGGACGGCAAATACGAATTCCGCACGCTGATGCCGGTCGGCTACGGCTGCCCGCCGCAGGGCGCGACGCAGCAACTGCTGAATCGCCTCGGCCGCCACGGCAACCGCCCCGCACACGTGCACTTCTTCGTCGACAGCCCCGCTCACCGCAAGCTGACGACGCAGTTCAACATCGACGGAGATCCGCTGATCTGGGACGACTTCGCGTATGCGACGCGCGAGGAGCTGATTCCACCCGTGACCGAAAAGACCGGCGGCACCGCGCTCGGCATGAAGGCCGACGCGTACCAGGACATCGAGTTCAACTTCGTGCTGACGCCGCGCGTGCAGGGCAGGGACAACCAGATCGTCGAGCGCCTGCGCGCGTCCGCCACCGCATAACCGCCGGCGGCACGGCGGCGCGCGAGCGCCACCGCTGCCGGCCGGTCACCCCGAGATTCAACCGATACCGATGCGAGCGTGCTTGCAGGACGCGGCACGCGCATGGGAGGAGCCATCATGTCCGCCACGATCGACCACACCAACGACCTGGATCATCTGCTGGAAACCGCCGTGCAGGATGACAAGGAGGCCGGCATCTTCCGCTGCCGCCGCGACATCTTCACGAACGCGGAGCTGTACGAGCTCGAGATGAAGCACATCTTCGAGGGCAACTGGGTGTACCTGGCGCACGAAAGCCAGATTCCCGACAACAACGATTACTACACGACATGGATCGGCCGCCAGCCGATCGTCATCACGCGCGACAAGACCGGCGAGCTGCATGCGGTCATCAATGCGTGTGCGCACAAGGGCGCGATGCTGTGCCGCCGCAAGCACGGCAACAAGGGTAGCTTCACGTGCCCGTTCCACGGCTGGACCTTCTCGAACACCGGCAAGCTGCTGAAGGTGAAGGACGAGAAGACGACCGAGTATCCGGTGCAGTTCAACACGCACGGCTCGCACGACCTGAAGAAGGTCGCGCGCTTCGCGAACTATCGCGGCTTCCTGTTCGGCAGCCTCAACGCCGACGTGCTGCCGCTCGAGGATTACCTCGGCGAAGCGCGCGTGATCATCGACCAGATCGTCGACCAGGCGCCGAACGGGCTGGAAGTGCTGCGCGGCAACTCGTCCTACATCTACGAAGGCAACTGGAAGATGCAGATGGAGAACGGTTGCGACGGCTATCACGTGAGCACCGTGCACTGGAACTATGCGGCGACGATGGGCCGCCGCAAGGAAGACGGCACCAAGGCGGTCGACGCGAACAGCTGGAGCAAGTCGGTCGCGGGCGTGTACGGCTTCGACCACGGCCACATCCTGCTGTGGACCCGGACGATGAACCCGGAGGTGCGGCCCGTGTACCGGCATCGTGACGAGATCAAGGCGCGCGTGGGCGACGTGCAGGCCGATTTCATCGTGAACCAGACGCGCAACCTGTGCGTGTACCCGAACGTGTTCCTGATGGACCAGTTCAGCACGCAGATTCGTGTGGTGCGGCCGCTCGCGGTCGACAAGACGGAAGTCAGCATCTTCTGCTTCGCGCCGAAGGGCGAGAGCGAGGCCGACCGCACGACGCGGATTCGCCAGTACGAGGATTTCTTCAACGTGACCGGCATGGGCACGGCCGACGATCTCGAGGAGTTTCGCGCGTGCCAGGCCGGCTATGCAGGCATCACGGCGATGTGGAACGACCTGTCGCGCGGCGCGCCGCTGTGGGTCGACGGGCCGGACGAGAACGCGAAAAAGATGGGGCTGAACCCGCGCATTTCGGGCGAGCGCAGCGAGGACGAAGGGCTGTTCGTGTGCCAGCACGAACACTGGGTGAACGTGATGCGCGATGCGCTGAAGAAGGAACGCGGGGAGGTGGCGGCATGAGCTTCGATTACCGGACGATTTGCGCGGCGCTGTATCGCGAGGCGCGCCTGCTCGACGATCGCGAGTGGGACGCGTGGCTGACCTGCTACACGGAAGACGTCACGTACTGGATGCCCGCATGGGACGACGATGACCGGCCGACCGACGATCCGCGCAGCGAGATCTCGCTGATGTATTACGCGGATCGCGGCGGCCTCGAGGATCGCGTGTTCCGAATCAAGACCGAGCGCAGCGGCGCATCGACGCCCGAGCCGCGCACCAGCCACAACGTGACGAACGTCGAGGTGCTGGCCGAACGCGACGACGAGGTCGACGTGCGCTACAACTTTCACACGCTGAACCACCGTTACCGCGTGACCGATCACTTCTTCGGCACGATGTTCGTCACGTTGCGCCGCGCGGGCGACGCGCTGCTGATTTCACACAAGAAGATCGTGCTGAAGAACGACTACATCCGGCAAGTGCTCGACGTCTATCACGTCTGATGCCGTTGGTTTGCCATGAAAGGAAGTGGAGGTGACGCGATGTCCAGCTACAAGATTGCATTGAACTTCGAGGACGGGGTGACCCGCTTCATCGACTGCAAGGCCGGCGAGAAGGTGCTCGACGCGGCCTTCCGCGCGAAGATCAACCTGCCGATGGATTGCGCCGACGGCGTGTGCGGTACCTGCAAGTGCCGCGCCGAGAGCGGGCACTACGACCTCGGTGACGATTACATCGACGATGCGCTGACCGAGGACGAAAAGGACGGTGGCCTCGTGCTGACGTGCCAGATGGTGCCGCAAAGCGACTGCGTGATCGCGGTGCCGACGTCGTCGGTCGCGTGCAAGACCGGGCAGAGCGCTTTTGCCGCGACGGTCACGAAGGTCGAGCAGCACAACGATGCGGCCGTCGTGCTCGAACTCGACGTCGGCGGGAGCGCGCCGGCGTTCCTGCCGGGCCAGTACGTGAACATCGGCGTGCCGGGCAGTGGCCAGCATCGCTCGTATTCGTTCTCGTCCGCGCCGGGCGACACGAAGATCGGATTCCTGATCAAGAAGATTCCCGGCGGGGTGATGAGTACGTGGCTCGAATCGGCGAAACCCGGCGACACGCTCGAACTGCACGGGCCGCTCGGCAGCTTCTACCTGCGCGACGTGGCGCGGCCGCTGCTGTTCCTTGCCGGCGGCACGGGCCTCGCGCCGTTCCTGTCGATGCTCGAAGTGCTCGCGCGCAGCGGGTCGCGGCAGAAGGTGCATCTGGTCTACGGCGTGACACGCGATCTCGATCTCGTGCTGGTCGACGCGATCGAAGCGCTGGCGGCGAAGCTGCCGAACTTCAGCTTCGCGACGGTCGTTGCCGATGCGGCGTCGAACCACGCGCGCAAGGGTTGGGTCACGCAGCACATCCCGGCCGACGCGCTGAACGACGGCGACGTCGACGTGTATCTGTGCGGACCGCCGCCGATGGTCGATGCGGTGCGCCAGTATTTCGACGACGCAGGCGTGAAGCCGAACAGCTTCCACTACGAGAAGTTCACCCCCAACGTCACGGCAAAGGCGGCATGACCATGCAACGATTCTCCGGCAAGGTCGTCGTCGTCACCGGCGCGGCGCAGGGCATCGGCCGCGGTGTCGCGCTGCGCGCGGCAGCCGAGGGCGGCAAGGTGCTGTTCGTCGATCGCGCGGATTTCGTCGCCGACGTGGCGGCCGAGGCGACCGGTGGCGAGACGGCAGGCTTCGTCGCCGATCTCGAAACCTATGAGGGCGCGCACGCGTCGATCGCGTATGCAGTGCAGCGGTTCGGCGGCATCGACATCCTGATCAACGGCGTCGGCGGCGCGATTCGCATGCGGCCGTTCGCCGAGTTCGAGCCCGCGCAGATCGACGCGGAAATCCGCCGCTCGCTGATGCCGACGCTCTATGCCTGTCACGCCGTGCTACCGCACTTGCTTGCGCGCGGCGGCGGCACGATCGTCAACATTTCGTCGAACGCGACGCGCGGCATTCGCCGCGTGCCGTATTCGGCGGCGAAGGGCGGCGTGAACGCGCTGACGTCGGCGCTCGCGATGGAATATGCGGAACACAACATCCGCGTCGTCGCTACCGCGCCGGGCGGCACCAGCGCGCCGCCGCGCCGCGTGCCGCGCAATGCGGCCGGCGACACCGAGCAGGAACAGGCGTGGATGGGCGAGGCCGTGCGGCAGGTGACGGAATCGACGTACTTCAAGCGCTACGGCAGCCTCGACGAGCAGATCGCGCCGATCCTGTTCCTCGCGTCGGACGAGGCGAGCTACATCACCGGCACGGTGCTGCCGGTCGCGGGTGGCGATACGGGTTGAAGGGCGTTGACGGTGCACGCGCCGCAGCCGCGTGCACGGCGACCCTCACATAACCGGCCGGCGCGGCAAGCGCGGCCACGGAGACATTCATGAGCAAACGCGAAGCGATCATCCCGGCCGGCATGGAAGCCGTGTACGAAAAAATCGGCTATGCACCGGCGATCAAGGTCGGCGATACCGTTTATGTGTCCGGCCAGATCGGCCGCGACGCGGCGATGCAGCTGGTCGAGGGCCGCGAAGCCCAGATCGTGCAGGCGTTCGAGAACCTGAAGCGCGTGCTGGATGCCGGCGGCGCATCGCTCGACGACGTGGTCGACCTCACGACCTTCCATACCGACATGCGTGACCTGCCGCTGTTCATGCAGGTGCGCGACCGCTATTTCCATGCGCATCCGCTGCCGGCGTGGACGGCCGTCGGCGCGCACATGCTCGGCGGTTCGCCCGGCTATATCGTCGAGATCAAGGCGGTGGCGGTGCTGCGCGACTAGTCAATGCGGTGCCCGCGGTTTTGGCGCGTGCATCGGCTTTCCCTGTACGCGAATCAATCAAGAGAGAACGGAGGGGTGGAATGGCGTCGATGCTCAACGGTAGAACCCGTCGTGGTGGATGGTACTTCGGCATGGCTGTCGCGGCATCCGTGGCCGGCATGCTGATGGTGTCCGGTTGCAACGACAACGAAGTCCAGGATGTCGGTGGCGGCACGGCCGATGCCGCGTTGACCTGCGATCAGACGATGAAGGCGCGATTCGCGTCGGATGCGAACACGACGGTGATCGCGGTGAAGTCGTTCAAGGCAGGCGATCCGCTGGTGCTCGATGCGTCCGCTGTCACGTCCGCGACGCCCGTCGCCGGCAACAGCCTGTGTCTCGTCAAGCTGAACGTCGGGCCGGGCCACGCGGGCCCCTCAGGCGCACCGTCGACGTCGGCCGGCATCGGGATGGAAATCTGGCTGCCCGCGCCGTCGAACTGGAATCGCAGGATTCACAACCTCGGCGGCGGCGGGTGGCAGGGCGGTGCGTACGGCGACCCGACGAAGATTGCCAGCGCGGGTGCGACGCCGAGCGCGGCGACGATCGCGGCGTCCGAGGGCGCGGTGGTCGGCACGACGGATACCGGGCACACGGTCCAGAACGGGTCGTTCGCGATGAATCCGGACGGCACGATCAATACGACGCTGTGGAACGACTTCGCGCAGCGCAGCCTGCACGAACTGGCGCTCAAGACGAAGGCGCTGGTCGCCGCGTACTACGCGACGCCGCAAAAGTATGCGTACTGGGACGGCTGCTCGACCGGCGGCCGGCAGGGCTACAACGAAGCGCAGAACAATCCGTCCGACTACGACGGCTACCTGAACGGCGCGCCTGCGTTCAACTGGTCGAAGTTCATTACGGGCGAGCTGTATCCGCAGGTCGTCGCGCAGGTCGATCTCGGCGGCGTGACGCTGACGGATGCGCAGCAGGCGCTGCTGTCGGGGGCGGCGGTCAGCGCGTGCGACACGGTCGGCGGCCAGCATCTCGGTTACCTGATGGACCCGGCCCAGTGTCGTTACGATCCGACCCAGGACGCGAACGTACTGTGCTCGGGCGTGAAGATCGGCACCGTCACCGGCACGAACGCGACGGCCGCGTGCGTGACGGCCGCGCAGGCCACCGCGATGAACAAGACCTGGTACGGGATGACGCGCGATGGCTCGGTGCCGAATCCGGCGCTCGACACCGGCACGGCGACGTCGCTCGCCAGCAACCAGATGTGGTTCGGGCTGATGCGCGGCACGGGCACCGGCGCGCTGGCCGGCGCGACCCCGTTCAGCATCTCGACCGATCTCGTCGCGCTGGAGCTGCAGGACCCGACGATCGCCGGCGCCGGCTTCACGAACGCGACCGGCAACGGTGCGAACAAGTGGAAGGACCTCGGCTATGCGGGTCTTGCGAACGCCTATGACCAGGGGATCGCGCTGCAGTCGTCGTTCGGCAACATCAATACCGATAACCCGGACCTGTCGGGGCTCGTGAAGCATGGTGCGAAGGTGCTGCACTACCACGGTCTTGCCGATCCGCTGATCACGCCGTCGGGCAGCATCCACTACTACGAACGCGTCGCGAGCCGGATGGGTGGCATACCGGCGGTGCAGCGGTTCGACCGGCTGTTCCTCGTGCCGGGCATGGGGCATTGCAGCGGCTATGGCGGCGTCAACGGCACGGCCGGCCCGGCGCAAACGGCCAATACGGTGCCGTTGCCGCATGCGGATCGTCAGGACCTGTATGCGCAGTTGGTCAACTGGGTCGAAAACGGCAACGCGCCCACGAGCATCAAGCTCACGTCGGCCGACGGCAGCGCGAGCCAGCCCGTGTGCATGTATCCGACGAAGGCGACGTACAACGGTTCGGGATCGATCCGGGACGCGGCGAACTATTCGTGCAAATGACGGGCGAGCACGCTGCGGCATGTCGCGTCGCGATTGCCGGTGCATGTCGATGACGGGCGACCTCGGCGCGGGGCCGAGCTTCGCGAACGGCTCGGGCATCCTCGTTCAAAGCCGTTTCGCCGGCGCGCCGCGTCACGCGAGCCGGAATTTCTTGCGCAGGCTCGAATCGACCGGGCCGGCCGGCATGAAGCGTCTCAGTTTGCCCAGGAGAGACGCCTCTCCGGACGGCGCGCGTCGCATGCGCCACGCGCCGAGCGCGGCCTCGACGATGGTGGCGGCCACGCCGTCGGGCTCGGGCGCGGCTTTCACGTTGTCGACCACCGCGCGCGCCGCCAGCGTCCGTTCGCGGTCATAGTCGGCGATCTTCGCGTTCGCGAGCGGCGCATTGACGTCGAGATTGGTCCGCGTAAACGACGGCTCGACCAGCGTCGCACGAATGCCGAATTGCCGCACCTCGTGATCGAGCGTTTCGGTCAAGCCCTCGACCGCATGCTTGGACGCCGCATAGAGGCCCATGTACGGTGCGGGCAAGAACCCGAGCACCGAACTGACGTTGACGATGCGTCCGCCGCGTCGGGCGCGCATGTGCGGCAGCACGGCCTGTACCGTGCGCAGGATGCCGAATACGTTGGTGTCGAACAAGGCGGCCGCCTCGGCCAACGACGTTTCCTCCACCGCACCGATCAGGCTCGTGCCCGCATTGTTGACGAGCACGTCGATACGCGCGGCCCGCTCGACGATCGTACGGATTCCGGATTGAACGGACGCATCGTCGCGCACGTCCATTTCGATCAGCTCGACGCCGGCGACGGGCGCGGTTCGGGCAATGCTGCGCACGGTGCCGAATACCCGGCACCCGCGTTTGGCGAACTTCTCGGCGGTGGCGCGCCCGATGCCCGAAGACACGCCGGTCACGACGACAACGGTAGGGTTCGACATGGTTGTTTCCTTCGAGCGGATGAATGATGGAACGGTCAGTTGTGTGCGTCGAGCGTGGCCGCAAGCGTGGAATCGGGCAGCGACGCCGGTTCGGGCTCGCCGTGATGCGAGCCGGCGGTGCGTCCCGGCCCGATCCTGAACCAGATCGCGTACATCGCCGGCAGGAACACCAGCGTGAGGATCGTGCCGGCGAACGTGCCGCCGATCAGCGTGTACGCGAGCGTGCCCCAGAACACCGAATGCGTGAGCGGGATGAACGCGAGCACGGCCGCCATCGCGGTGAGGATCACCGGGCGCGCGCGCTGCACGGTCGCTTCGACGACCGCATGGAACGGGTCCAGCCCGGCCTGTTCGTTATGGTGGATCTGCCCGATCAGGATCAGCGTATTGCGCATCAGGATCCCCGACAACGCAATGAGCCCGACCAGCGCGTTGATGCCGAACGGCTGCCGAAACAGGATCAGCGTCGGCACCACGCCGATCAGCCCGAGCGGGCTCGTCATGAACACCATCACCATCGCCGAGATCGAGCGCACCTGGAAGATGATGATGACGAGCGTGATCGCGAGCATGATCGGGAACAGCGGCAGCATCGCCGTCGTCGCCTTGCCCGATTCCTCGATGGAGCCGGCCTGCTCGATCCGATACCCGCTCGGCAGCTTGTCGACGATCGGCTGAAGCTGCTTCGTGATCGCGGCCGATACGTCGGGCGGCTGCAAGCCCTCGGCGATGTCGCCGCGCACCGTGACCGTCGGCACGCGATCGCGCCAGCGCATGATCGGTTCCTCCATCCGCACGTCGACCTTGCCGACCTGCGACAGCGGAATGCGCTGCCCGTTCGCGCCGGCGAGCGTGAAGTCGTCGAGTCGCGCGGGGTCGAGCCGCGCATCGCCGCCCGAACGCGCGATCACCTGCACGGTCCGGATATCCTCGCGCACCGCGGTGACCGGCACGCCGGTGAGCAGGAACTGCAACTGCTGCGCGACCGCGCTGGACGTCAGCCCGACCGCCTGCAGGCGGTCCTGCTGCAACGTGAAATGCAGCGTCGGCGCGCGCGTGCCCCAGTCGGCATTGACGGTGCGCATCATCGGGCTGCCGTTCATCATGTTCCCGACTTCCGATGCGATGCCGCGCAGCGTGTCGGGATCGGGGCCGGTGATCCGGTATGCGACCGGGAACGGCGAATACGGGCCGAACACGAGTTGCGTGACGCGCACGCGCGCTTCCGGCGCGAGGCCGTCGGCGACCGCGCGGCGCAGGCGCGCCTTCAACGCGTCGCGTTCGTCCTGACTGTCGGTGCGCACCACGATCTTCGCGAACGACGGGTCGGGCAGCTCCGGCCCCATCGCCAGGTAGAAGCGCGGCGCGCCCTGGCCGACGTACGCGGTGACGATGCGCGCTTCCTTCTGCTTCGCGAGCCACGCTTCGACCTTCGATGCGGCGGCACTCGTTTGCGAAATCGACGTGCCGTACGGCATCTGCACCTCGACGAGCACCTCGGGGCGGTCGGAGATCGGGAAGAACTGCTTCTTGACGACCGCCATGCCGAGAATGGCGAGGACGAACAGGCCGACGACCGACCCCGCGACCAGCCATTTGCGCGCGATCACGCGCGTCAGCACCTGGCGGAAACGGTTGTAGCGCGGCGTGTCGTAGATCGCATCGTGGCCGCCTTCGATCTTCCTGAACTCGGGCAGCATCTTCACGCCGAGGTACGGCGTGAACACCACCGCCACGACCCACGATGCGATCAGCGCGATCCCGACGATCCAGAACATGTTGCTGGTGTATTCGCCGGCGGTGGAGCGCGCGAAGCCGTTCGGCATGAAGCCGACCGCGGTCACCAGCGTGCCGGCCAGCATCGGCGCGGCCGTATGGCTCCACGCATAGGCCGATGCGGCCACGCGCCCGTAGCCTTCCTCCATTTTCACGACCATCATTTCGATCGCGATGATCGCGTCGTCGACCAGCAGCCCGAGCGCGAGGATCAGCGAGCCGAGCGTGATGCGGTCGAAGTTCTTCCCGGTGGCGGCCATCACGACGAACACCACGGCCAGCGTCAGCGGCACGGCCGCGGCGACCACGAGGCCCACGCGCCAACCCATGCTGACGAAGCTCACCAGCATGACGACGAGCAGCGCGGCGAAGAACTTCACCATGAACTCGTCGACGGCCGAGCTGATGTTGACCGATTGATCGGTGACCTTGGTCAGGCTCATGCCGAGCGGCAGCCCCGCATTGATCGCGCCGACTTCGTGGTCCAGCGCACGGCCGAGGTCGAGCCCGTTCCAGCCGTCGCGCATCACGACGCCCAGCAGCAGCGCGGGCTCGCCGTTGTTGCGGATCAAGAACGTCGACGGATCTTCGTAACCGCGCTCGACGGTCGCGATGTCGGACAGCTTCAGCGTGCGGCCCTGCGAGACGATCGGCGTGTCGCGGATCTTCTGCAGCTTGTCGAACGCGCCGTCCACGCGAATGAAGATCTCCGGCCCGCGCGTCTCGACGGAGCCGGCCGCCGTCAGCACGTTCTGGCCGTTGAGCGCGGCGAACACCTCCTGCGGGCTCACGCCGAGCGTCGCGAGCCGGTCGTGCGACAACTGCACGTAGATGCGCTCGGGCTGCTCGCCGATGATGTCGACCTTCTTCACGCCCGCCACGTGCAGCAGCCGCTGGCGCAACGCTTCGGCGTCGCGCACCAGCAGGCGCTGCGGTTCGCCCCTGGCCTTCAGCGCGAACAGCGCGAACGTGACGTCCGCGTATTCGTCGTTGACCATCGGGCCGATCACGCCGGCCGGCAGATTGGTCGCCTCGTCGCCGATCTTCTTGCGCGCCTGGTAGAACTGCTCCTGCACCTCCGACGGCGGCGTGCTGTCGAGCAACGTCAGCGTCGTGATCGCGAGGCCCGGACGCGTATAGGTCTCGGTGCGGTCGTACCAGCGCAGCTCCTGCATGCGCTTTTCGATCTTTTCGGCGACCTGGTCGTGCATTTCCTGCGCGGTGGCGCCCGGCCATGCGGTGATGATGGTCATCACCTTGATCGTGAACGCCGGGTCTTCCGCGCGGCCCAGCTTGAAGAACGACACGAGGCCCGCGAGCGAAATCAGGCAGATCAGGAACAGCGTGATCGCGCGCTCGCGCACCGCGAGCGCCGACAGGTTGAATCGTCGCTCGCTCACGGCCGTGCTCCTGCGCTCGCGACCGTCGCGGCCGGCGCGGACACGCGCACCGCTTCGCCTTCGCGCAGTAGCTGCGCGCCGAGCGCGACGACGCGCTCGCCTGGCTTGAGCGCGCCGTCGCCGGCGATGCGCGCGCTGTCGTCGTCGAGATGCTCGACCTTGACCGGCCGCCACGTCACCTTGGTCGGTTCACCGGTGACGACCCACACGCCGGGCCCTTTGCCCGCGTCCAGCAGCGCGCCGATCGGCACCTGCATGCCGCGTTGCGACGCCGTGCGCGCGTCGTCAGGGATGCGGATCGTGACGGTCGCGCCCAGCGGCGCGTCGGCCAGCGCGCCTTGCAGCACGTAGCGCGCGTCGAAAGTACGCGTTCTCGCATCCGCGGTATCGGAAAGCTGGCGCAGCGTCGCGGCGACGTTGACGTCCGGCTTGCCGAACAGCCCGGCCTGCGCGACCGACCCGATCGCCGGACGCAGGGTTTCAGGCAACTGGATCACGGCTTCGCGGCGGCCGGCGTGCGCGAGCCGCACCACCGGCTGCCCCGCGCCGACGACCTGGCCGGGCTCCGCGAGCGTTTCCATGACGACGCCGTCGCCGTCCGCGACGAGTTGCGCATAGCCGGTCGCGTTGCGCGCGACGTCGGCGTCGGCCTCGGCGGCGCTCAGTTGCGCTTTCGCGGCATCGGCGGCGGCCTTGATCTGGTCGTAGGCCGATGCCGATATCGCGCCGGTGCCGCGCAGGTCGCGGTAGCGCGCTTCGTCCTCGGCGGTCTGCCGCGCGCGCGCCCGGGCGGCGGCGACGGCTTCGTCGCGGGCGCGCGCCGCGAGCTTCAGGTCGACGGGATCGAGCCGCATCAGCGGCTGCCCGCGCTTGACGGTTTGACCGGTATCGACGAGCCGCTCCAGCACCTTGCCGGGTACCCGGAAGCCGAGATCGCTCTGCACGCGCGCGGCGACGGTGCCGGTGAACGAGCGGGACGCGGGAACGGCCGCCTGCACGACGGCGGTACGCACGAGCGGTGCTTCCGTGCGCGGATCGGACGGCGCTTTTCCGCTGCAGGCGGCTAGCGCGAGGGGCAGTGTGGAAGCGACTGCGAAGAAAGCGGGGCGACGCCGAACCATGAAAGACCCAGTGACGAAGTGAGTGGGGCTTTCATTGTGTATCTAGTGACCAATATAGTCAACAGTCACAAACGGTGACGCATCACGGCGCGAGGCTGCGCAGGACGAGGCTGGACAGTTGGGCGGGCGCGGCGTCGGTCGTGTCGAGGTTGTACTGGAGCAGCAGCGGGTTCAGGTACGGCCGCATCACGAGGTAGATCGCCGTCGCGGTTTCGTCCAGCGGCGTCTTGCGCTCGAACTCGCCGTTTTGCCGGCCTGCCTGGAGGACGTCCTGCAACAGCGTCTGCACGCGTGCCTCGTAGGCCTGCACCGACTGCCAGTTTTCGGTGGCGGCCGACGCCGCGATGTCGTACAGCTTGCGGTCGTGGAAGAACAGCCGGAGGCTCGCCTCGGTAGAGACCTTGAAGAGCCGCCGCAGCTTTTCGGTGGGCAGCTCGGCCGCGGCGACGGCCGCGCGCACGTCCGTCTCGATTTCGCGCAGGCAGTTTGCGCAGATCATCTCGCCGATCGCCTGCTTCGACTCGAAGAACTTGTAGATATAGGCCTTCGAGAAGCCGATCGCCTTCGCGAGATCCGACACGGTCGTCTTTTCATAGCCGTACCGGCTGAAGTGCTCGGTGGCGGCGGCCACGATCTGGTCGCGGACGTCGTGGTCGGCCGGGCCGCGCGCGGGCACCGGGGAAGGGTCGATTTTTTTCATGGGCTGCAGCTGACGGGAATGGACAACGAGTGACTATTTGGTATTATAGTCACTACCGGATTCTTGCCAAAACCCTCATGCTACCCAAACCCATCGTTGCCGCGGCGCTGGCCGCCATCTTGTCGGCGGGGTGTGCCGTCGGTCCCGACTATGCGCGGCCGGACGTGGCGATGCCGCGGCAGTTCCAGGGGCAGCGCGCCGTGGATCAGCGCCACGCGGCGGTCGACGCCGATCTCGCGACGTGGTGGACGGGCTTCGGCGATCCGCAATTGACGCGCTACATCACGCTGGCGCTCGCGCAGAACCTCGATCTTGCGCAGGCCGCGGCGCGCGTCGCGCAGGCGCGCGCGGGGCTCGGCGCGGCGAATGCGGCGCTGCTGCCGTCCGGCAACGTGAGCGGTCAGGCCGCGCGCGTCTACCAGTCGGTCGAAACGCCGTTGGGGCAGGTGTTGAATGCGACGCCCGGTTTCGACCGTCATGGCAACGACTACGAGGCCGATTTCAACGCGAGCTGGGAGCTGGACATATTCGGCGGATTGCGCCGCGGCCGCGAAGCGGCGCTCGCCGACTATCAGGCATCCGAAGCGGCGGCGGTCGCGACGCGGCTCGCCGTCGCGGCGCAAACCGCGGATACCTACATCACGATTCGCGGGTTGCAGGGCCGGCTCGAGGTCGCGCGGCACCAGGTGCAGACCGAGCAGGACCTGCTGTCGACCCTCAACCTCCTCTATGGAAAGGGCCTCGCGGCGGAGCTTCAGGTGCGGCAGGCCGAAGGCGCCCTCGCGCAGGTTCGTGCCACGGTGCCGGTGTTCGAAGCGGCGCTGGACGCGGCGATGAATGCGCTCGACGTGATGCTGGGCGCGCAGCCCGGCACGCATCGCGCGGAATTGCTCGCCGGCGGCGAGATTCCGGTCGCGCCGCGGATCGCGGCGACCGGCACGCCCGGCGAACTGCTGCGGCGCCGGCCCGACCTGATCGCCGCCGAGCGGCGCGTGGCGGCGTCGAACGCACGCATCGGCGTGGCGATCGCCGAGTATTACCCGAAGTTCTCGCTGGGCGGGTTGATCGGCAGCGCGACGACGATGGGCGCGGGCAACCTGTTTGCCGGCGGCGCGAACCAGGCTGCGGGCGTGCTCGGCTTGCGCTGGCGTCTGTTCGATTTCGGCCGGATCAACGCGCAGATCGCGCAGGCCAAAGGGCAGGATGCCGAAATGCTCGCGGCGTATCGGCTCGCGGCGCTGCATGCGACCGAGGACGTCGAGAATGCGTTCTCCGCGCTCGTCAAGCGTGACGAGCAGGCGGCCATTCTCGGTGACGGCGTGAAGTCGCTCGGCCGAGCGCGGGCCGCGTCGTTCGCGGCTTATCAGAAAGGGGTCGTCAGCCTGATCGAGGTGTTGCAGGCCGACGAAAGCCTGTTGCGCGCGTCCGACGAACGCGTGCAGGCGAGAACCGAATCGGCGCGTGCGGCGGTGGCTGCATTCAAGGCGCTCGGCGGTGGGTGGCAGGCGCCGGAAGCGCAGGCCGTTGCGAGCCGGTAGCGGTAGTATCGGAACCTGATCGCCGCCGAACTGGAGGATTGAAGATGAAAATCAGCGAACTGGCCGAATTCGATGGCTCGAAGTACCTGAAGGACGAAGAAGCGATTCGTCACTACCTGGCGCAGGCGTTCGAAGATGGGGAGCCTCGACTGATCCAGGCCGCGCTCGGGAACGTCGCGAAGGCGCGTGGCATGACGGCGCTGGCGCGCGAGTCCGGTGTGAAGCGTGAAGCGTGAAGCGTGAAGCGTGAAGCGTGAAGCGTGAAGCGCTCTACCGCGCGCTGTCGGAAGGTGGGAACGCGGAGTTTGCAACGATCATGAAGGTCGTCGCCGCGTTGGGATTGCATCTGACCGTTGCGCCGACCACGCAGACCGCCGCAGCGGTACCCGCGCCTGAGCCGACCTCGCGCGCGCTCGCACGCACGTGCGGCGGCCCACGGATGATGTCATCAGGGGCGGGCTGCATGCTTCATGCCAAGCCCGCCCGTATTGACCCGCTCGACCTCGCGCGGCAAGCCCTGCGCGCAGCACGCCGCTACCGCTTGATCGCCCCCCGCAACCGCCGCACATCCTGCTCCGACACCGGCGCCGCCCGATTTCCCCACGCACCGCGCACGTAGCTGACCACCGCCGCGATCTCGCCGCTCGTCAACGCGCCGCGCATCGCCGGCATCCGTTGCACCGGCCCCGGCTTGCCCGGCGTGGGCCGCGCGCCTTCGACCACGATCCGGATCGCGCTGGTCGGATCGGCCGCCACGACGATCGAACAGCCCGCGAGCGCCGGCCCGTGATCAGGGACGCCTTTACCTTCGGCACCGTGGCAACGCGCACAGAACCCCGCATACACACCGGCTCCCGGCGCCTGCTGGCCGCCTTCCGGCCGCGGGCCGGCCACGGTGAGCCGCGGTACGCCCACACCCAGCGGATTCGTCGCGGCGGTCGGTTGCGCGGGCAACGACTTCAGGTACACGGCGATCGCGTGGCGATCGGCATCGGTCAGCAACGCGGTGCTTTCGCCGACGACCGGCGCCATCGCGCCGAACACCGCGCCACGTGCCGCATGGCCGCTGCGCAGGAACGCGGCGATGTCGTCGGCCGACCAGTGGCCGAGGCCATCCGGGGCCGCGCCGGTCAGGTTCGGCGCGAACCAGTGGTCGTTGATGCCGCCGGTCAGGAACGCGGGGCTGCGCTCGTCGTAGCCGCGTTCGTTGTAGGCCGGCCCGCGCGGCGTATGGCAGGCGCCGCAATGGCCGAGCCCCTGCACGAGATACGCGCCGCGATTCCATTGCGCGGATTGCGACGGCTGCGGCGTGAACCGGTCGCGGTTCGCGAACACGAGGCTCCATAACCCCAGCGCCCAGCGCTGGTTGAACGGAAACGGCAGTTGCGTGAGCTTCGCCGCATTCGCGGACGGCGCGACGCCGCGCATGAAATACGCATACAGCGCGCGCACGTCGTCGTCGGTCAGGTGCGCGAACGACGGGTACGGCATTGCCGGATACAGCCGGCTGCCGTCCGCGCGCACGCCGCGCCGCATGGCGTCGTCGAATTGCCGCAGGGTGTAGTTGCCGATGCCGTGCGTCGGGTCCGGCGTGATGTTCGGCGCATAGATTGGCCCGAACGGCGAATTCACCGGCTGGCCGCCCGCGTACGGCGTATGGTCGGCCGCGTCGTGACACGCGGCGCAATCGCCGGCGAGCGCGAGATAGCGGCCGCGCGCGAGCGTCGCGGCGTCGGCGCTCGCGGCAGCCGCGGCGATTACCGGGCGGCGGGCGGTCGAAGCGGACGCCGCATCGGGCGGCGGGGTGGATGCCGCGGACGATGGCGCGTCCGCCACCGACGCGTCCCGGTCGCGTGACAGCCGCCGGTCGTCCTTCACGCGCGCGGACATCGACGCACCGGCATCGGCGGCCGACGCACCGATCCGCACGAACCGCCAGCCCGACGCGGGCTCGGGCGCTTCCGCCGCCGACGCGGCGTCGGCCGCATTGCCGGGTGCGGCCGTGTCGTCGTCCTGCCGCATCTCGCATCCGCAGAGCGCGACGCATACCGCGAATGCGACGCCCGCGCGGCGGCCCGGAACGCGGAACGGAAACGAAGCGAACGAGATCAGCGCCATGGACTGCAAGGCCCCACGAAAGCGGTGACGATCCCCGTGAACACCAGACCGATCACGAAGCCGAGCGCGGCGAGCATCCCGCAGCGCGCGAGAAAGCGCGTACTGTCGTCGCGCGTCGCGGCGGGTGCGTGGGCATCGTGCCGATGCCGCCACGCGCGCGCGAGCCACGTCGCGCAGGCGGCGGCCAGCGCGAACGCGCCCGCGGCGATCAGCGCGAGCCACACGCCGACGTGCGCCCAGCGCGGCACGGCCTGCGCGACACCGTGCGGATAGCACGCGGTGGACGCGAGCGTCTCCGACACCAGCATCTGCGCGAACCACAGCGCGGGCGCGCCGACGAGGCCGGCCGCGATCGCGAGCAGCGGGGTCCACGCGCGTCGGGCGTCGTTCATCCCGTGCTCCTCAGCCAGAAGGGCGATACGTACAGCGCGGTGAAGATGAACAGCCACACGACATCGACGAAGTGCCAGTAGAGCCCGCCGACCGTCAGCGCGACGCGCCGTTCGCGGCCGAAGAAACCGGCGGCGGTCCACCCGGCGAGCAGCGCGAGGATCGCGAGACCGGCCACGACGTGCGCGAGGTGGAACCCGGTGATCGTGAAGTAGAGGCTGCCGTACAGATGCGCGGTCGGGCCGTACGGATGGTCGCGCCATTCGTGCAGTTGAACCAGCGCGAATGCGGTGCCGAGCACCAGCGCGACGACGAGCAGCGCGACCGCGCGTGCCTGTTTTTCGGCTCGCACCGCGCGCTCCGCGAGCCACACGAACACGCTGCTCGACAGCAGCACGACCGTGTTGGCGGCCGCGAGCCCGATCTTCGGCATGCCTTCGGGCGGCCACGGCGCGGACCACTGCGACTGCAGGTAGAAGTAGCAGAACAGCAGGTAGCCGAACAGTCCGGCCTCGGTCACGATCAGCGTGAGCACGCCCCACCAGCCGCCCGCGCGCTCGCCGCAACTGCCGACCGGCAGCGGTTCGATGCACGCGGCCGGCGCACCGGGCGGCACCGTCGCCGACGGCGGTTCGTCCGGATGAAGCCCGGCGGCCGCGGCAGGCGCCTGCGTGTCGGCGCGGGCCGGCAGGCGCGCGCGTTGTCCGAGTTCGCGGCGCGGCCACAGCCACGCGGCGGTGGCGATCGTGCAACCGGCGACGGCCACGCAGACGAGCGTCGGCGAGCGCGCGAGCATCGCCGCGAACACGGCGGTCGCGAGCAGCGCGAGCACGAACGGCACGCAACTGTCTTCGGGCATCTTCAGGATCGCGCTCGGCGACGCTCGTCTGCGTGGCCGTCGCC
>NZ_JACFYV010000100.1:0-22405 GCF_016759955.1 Burkholderia sp. KCJ3K979 | reverse complement strand
TTTTTTGCCCGCAGACTTCATGCTGCGCCGCAGCATCGCGCCGCCGGGCACGCCACCTGGGCGACCTCCTCCCTGCGGCCGGCCGGTCCGCGGCCCCCGCCCGCCGCGCGAGCCCGCGCCCCTGCTAGAATCGCAGTTTCCCGTCGTTTTTCCCGCTGTTCTTCTCCAGACCCTATGTCCGCATCCGACCTCACTTCCGTGCAGGCTGCGGCGCCGCAAGGCAGCCGCCAGATCCTCGTTACGTCCGCACTGCCCTATGCCAACGGGCAGATCCACATCGGCCACCTGGTCGAGTACATCCAGACCGACATCTGGGTGCGGACGCTGCGAATGCATGGTCATGAGGTCTACTACATCGGCGCCGACGATACGCACGGCACGCCGATCATGCTGCGCGCGGAGAAGGAAGGCCTGACGCCGAAGCAGCTGATCGACCGCGTGTGGACCGAGCACAAGCGCGACTTCGACAGCTTCGGCGTGTCGTTCGACAATTTCTACTCGACCGATTCGGAAGAAAACCGCGTGCTGAGCGAGAACATCTATCTCGCGCTGCAGGAAGCCGGCCTGATCGCCGAACGCGAAATCGAGCAGGCCTACGATCCGGTCAAGGAAATGTTCCTGCCGGACCGCTTCATCAAGGGCGAGTGTCCGAAGTGTCACGCGAAGGACCAGTACGGCGACAGCTGCGAGGTGTGCGGCTCGACCTACCTGCCGACCGAACTGCTGAATCCGTATTCGGTCGTGTCGGGCGCGACGCCGGTGCGCAAGACCTCGAAGCACTACTTCTTCCGCCTGTCCGACCCGCGCTGCGAATCGTTCCTGCGCGAATGGGTGAGCGGCCTCGCGCAGCCCGAAGCGACCAACAAGATGCGCGAATGGCTCGGCGACGCCGGCGAATCCAAGCTCGCCGACTGGGACATCTCGCGCGACGCGCCGTACTTCGGCTTCGAGATCCCCGGCGCGCCCGGCAAGTATTTCTACGTGTGGCTCGACGCGCCGGTCGGCTACTACGCGAGCTTCAAGAACCTGTGCGAGCGCAACGGCATCGATTTCGATGCGTGGATCCGCCCGGGCTCGAAGGCCGAGCAGTACCACTTCATCGGCAAGGACATCCTGTACTTCCACACGCTGTTCTGGCCCGCGATGCTCGAGTTCTCGGGCCACCGCACGCCGACCAACGTGTTCGCGCACGGCTTCCTGACGGTCGACGGCGCGAAGATGTCGAAGTCGCGCGGCACGTTCATCACCGCGCAGAGCTACATCGACACGGGCCTGAACCCCGAGTGGCTGCGCTACTACTTCGCCGCGAAGCTGAACGCGACGATGGAAGACATCGACCTGAACCTCGACGACTTCCAGGCGCGGGTGAACAGCGACCTCGTCGGCAAGTACGTGAACATCGCGAGCCGCGCGGCCGGCTTCCTGATCAAGCGTTTCGACGGTCGCGTGCAGGACAGCGCGATGAATCATCCGCTCGTCGCGAAGCTGCGCGATGCGATTGCGCAGATCGCCGCGAGCTACGAAGCACGCGAATACGGCCGCGCGCTGCGCCACACGATGGAGCTCGCGGACGAAGTGAACGCGTACGTCGACGGCGCGAAGCCGTGGGATCTCGCGAAGGACCCGGCCAATGCGGTCGCGCTGCACGAAACCTGCAGCGTGAGCCTCGAGGCCTTCCGCCTGCTGTCGCTCGCGCTGAAGCCGGTGATGCCGCGCGTGGCCGAAGCGGTCGAGGCGTTCTTCGGGATCGCGCCGCTCGCGTGGGCCGACGCCGCGAAGCCGCTGTCGTCGGCGCAGCCGATCAAGGCGTACCAGCACCTGATGACGCGCGTCGATGCGAAGCAGATCGAAGCGCTGCTCGCCGCGAATCGCGATTCGCTGCAGGCCGAGGCAGCCGGCACGGCTGCCGCGGGCGCCAATGCCGCGAAGGATGCGAAGAGCAACGCGAAGGCGAACGCGAAGCCGGCCGCCGTGAACGGCGCCGACGATGCACCGATCTCGATCGACGATTTCGCGAAGATCGATCTGCGCATCGCGAAGATCGTCGCGTGCCAGGCGGTCGAAGGCTCGGACAAGCTGCTGCAGCTCACGCTCGACGTCGGCGAGGAAAAGACCCGCAACGTGTTCTCGGGCATCAAGTCCGCGTATCAGCCCGAGCAGCTCGTCGGCAAGCTGACGGTAATGGTCGCGAACCTCGCGCCGCGCAAGATGAAGTTCGGCCTGTCCGAAGGGATGGTGCTCGCCGCGTCGGCCACCGACGAGAAGGCGGAACCGGGCCTCTACATCCTCGAACCGCACAGCGGCGCGAAGCCCGGCATGCGCGTGAAGTAAGCGCAACGCGCAGCTGCTGCTTGCGAAAAAAAGCCCCGCACGAGTTGAATCGTGCGGGGCTTTTTTATTGCTGCCCGGTATGCCGCGCCCTTCGTCAGCGCTGCCCGAACCAGCGGTCGAACCGCCGCGTGTAGTTCAGGTCGACGCCCTGGAACGTGCCGCCGTACGCGGACACCGACCAGAAGCGCGTCAGGTTGATCGTCGCCTTGAACGCGTTGGCCGCCGATTGCAGCCCCTGCTCGAAGCCGAGCACGAACCGCTCGTTGATCGCCTTCGACACCAGCACGACCTGCGGATCGGTCAGGCCGACTTCGCTGCGGCCGACCGACACCTCGTCGAGACCGAAGGTCTGCGCGACCCGCTTGCCGGTCACGCTGCCGAGCAGCCCGAGCGCCGCCGTCATCGCCCCCTGCTGGCCGACGTTGTTGCCCTGGTCGGTGCCGTGCCCGAACAACAGCCACGACAGCTTTTCGTTGTCCGTGACGTTCGGCTCCGATACGAGCTTGACCGTCAGCGACTGGATCGTGCCCGTCACCTGCACGCCGGCCTCGACCTCCTGGTTGCGCCGCATCGCGAGGATGTTGACGCCCGGGTTCGACACGGGGCCGTTGAACGTGAAGAAGCCGTTCTCGATCGCGAGCTTGCGGCCGAACGTCGTGTACGTCGAGCCTTCGGTCACGCGCACGTTGCCGACCGCGCGCAGCGGCACGCCCGGCGCGCTCATCACGGTGATCGTGCCGCGCAGCCCCAGATCCGCGCCGTGGCCCTTGAAGCGGAAGTTGTTGCCGAGCCCGACGTCGATGTTCGCGCGCGGCGCCAGCGACGGCGCCGGCTTGTTTTCGACCGGCTTCGGCTTCGCGGCCGCGGTGCCGGTGGGCGTCTCGCCGCGCACCGTGCCGTCCGGCTGCACGATCACGACGTCGTCGGACAGGTGCGGCGCCGATTGCTCGGGCAGATCGAACAGCGCGCGGTCGACCACGAACTTGCCGTCGATCGACAGCGCGCCGCGCGGCCCGTCGTTCGCGACGGTGGCCTTGCCCGACAGCGACAGCTTGCGGTCCGGCGCGGCGAACAGTTCGAGCTTGTCCGCGACGATGCTGGCGGTCAGGTCCGGCGCCTCGCCGTCGAGCCGCACGCGGCCGAGCGCGCGCAGCGTGCCGTCGCCGCCGTGAAATTCGACCTGCTGGAATTCGACGAGGTTGTCCGACAGCTTCACGCGCACGATGCCGTCCTTCAACTGCACGCCCTGGTCGATCAGCGTCGCGGAAAGCTCGTCGCCCGTCAGCGTCCCCGACAGGTTCGGTTTCACCGGCGTGCCGGAGACCGTCAGCTTCAGCGCCGCGCGCCCGCCGAGCAGGTAGCTCGGCCCGAACAGGTTGCCGGTGGTCTTCAGCGCCGGAATGTCGGCGTCGATGCGGCCCGCCAGCGGACCGTCGTCCACGAGGCCGAACACACCGTCGCGCAGCGCGAACGGCACCGTGACGTTCGCGTCGAGCGTGCCGATCCGGCTCGCCTTCGCGAGTGCCGTCACGTTGAGCCGGTTGCCGGGCGCGAAGCTCGCGCGGGCGGACAGGTCGGTCAGGCCGAGCGATGCGATGCCGCGCCCGGTCTCGATCGTCACGTCGCCGCCGCGGCGCTTCACCTGCACGTAGCCCGTCGCGTTCGCGCCGAGCGCGAAATCCCAGTCGGCATCGAGCACGACGTCGGTCCGCACCGGCGGCCGCTGGCCGGTCAGCGCCTGGCGAACCTCGAGGAAACGCGCGACCGACGCGCCGGTCACGGCGCCCGCCGAGCGCATCTGGCCGCGGTCGAACACGAACGATTTCAGGTCGATCGCCGCACCTTCGAGCGTAAGCCGCGTCGCGCCGAGCGTCACGCGGCCGGCGCCGGCCGATATCGTCAGCGGCGCCTGCAGCGCGAGCGCCGGCGTGCCGCGATTCGCGAGCCGCGTGACGGTGCCGTCCCAGCGCATGCCGTCGCGGTTCTCGACCACGCCGCCGTTCGCCGCGAGCGTCAGGTCGATCACGCGGCCACCGGCCACCCCGAGCGCCGACGCGTCGAGCGTGTGCTTCGCGCGCGTGCCGTCGAGGTTCGCGCGCAACGATTTCAGCTGGAACGAACCGAGCGCGATGTCGGACGCGTCGGCCGTGAACACGAGCGCGCCGTGCGCGCCATCGCGGATGTCCGCGCGGCCCTGGGCGGTGCCGATCCGGTTCGAACCGACGACGACGTGCTCGGCCTTGTAGGTCGCCGTCACGTTCGGATGCGCGAAGCTGCCGGTCAGGTCGCCTTGCGCCTGCACGAGCCCCTGGACGCCGAAGCCGAGCCGGTCGAGCTGCGGCGCGTCGACGACGAAGCGCAGCCGGTCGCCGGGCGCGCCGAAGCTGCCGCGCAGGTCGACGTGGTTGCCGGCGATCGACAGGTTCGCGTTGCTCGGCAGGATTCGCGAGCCGGCGAGCTGCACGACGCCGGCGCCGGTCAGCGGCACGCCGTCGTACAGGCTGTCGGCGAGCTTGAAGGTCGCCTTCGTCGACACCTGCGGCGCGAACGCGCCCGACGCGGTCAGCGTGCCCGATACGCGCGTTTCGCCGCGCTTGGCCGGGGCCTTGGCGGCCGTCGCGGGCGCCTTGCCGCCGCCCGCCTTCGGCGCGCTCATCGCGGCGAGCAGCAGCGGATCGAACGCGGTCAGCGTCGCCTTCGCGTCGTAGCTCGAATGCGCGTCGTGGCGGAACACGCCCGTCAGGTCGATGCGCCCCTTGCCCGCCGTCACGCGCGTGTCGGTCAGCACGGTCTGCTGCCGCGTGAGCGCGACCTTGGCGCGTGCGCCGAGCGCGAGCTTCGGATCGTTCAGGTTGAAATCGACGGTCGTCACGTCGCCCGCGAGCGTCACGCCGAGCGGGCCGCCGAGGCGCATCGGCCGCAGCTCGGCGACGAACGCGTTCAGGTCGAGGTTCGCAACCTTCAGATCGAAGCGGCCCTTGCCGCCCGTGAGCGTGCCGCCGCCGGTCACGCTGCCGTCGCGGATCAGCTTCAGCGCGAGGCCGTCGATCCGTTGCGCGTGCGCGTCGAGATGCACGGTCGCATGCGCGTCGATCACCGGCAGAAGATGGTCGCCGAGCGTGCCCGGCTTCGCGTTGACGATCGACACCGGGCCCGTCACCGCGAAACCCTTCGCGGGCGCCGAGCCTGCCTGTGCGCTCACCGGTGCGAGTTCCGCGCGCACCGCGAGATCGGCCGCGGGCGCGCCGGGCGACAATGCTTGCGGGTTCACGTGGTCGAACGCGAGCGACGCGCGCGTGAGCGGCACCGTGCCGAACGGCGCGGCCTCGACGTGCGCGCGCCCGTTCAGCTTCATCCCGCTCGCGTCGACGTCTGCGACGAGCGCCTCGAGCGAACCCGACACGCGGGCCCGCGCGTCGACCGGCTCGTCCGACAGCTTGCCCGCGTAGGTCGCTTCACCGGTCAGCGCGAACGGCTTCACGCCGTCGAGCTTCGCGCGCGCGGTCAGCGCGCCGTACGGCGTATCGACGCCGTCGAGCACGAGTTCATGGTGACGGCCGTCGCTGCGGCCGTTCAGCGCGAGATGGTCGAGCTGCGTCGTCGACGTGCCTTCGTGAATGGCGAGGCGATCGACGCGCAGGTCGTCGATCCGCACCTGCAGCGGCAGGCTCAGGTCCTGCGGCGTCGTGCTCGGCGTCGACGGCCCCGGCGCGATCCGCACGTCGATCGTGCCCGCGCGCAGATAGGCGATGGACAGCCGCCACGGCGCGCGGGTCAATGCCCAGCGGCCGTCGAGCCGGTCGATGCGCACCTCGGTGCCGGTGCCGTCGGGGCTCGTCCACGCGAACCCGCGCAAGCGCACGCCGGTCGCGAGCGAGCCGCCTTCGAGCGTGCCCGCGAGCCGCGTGCCGAGCACCTTGCCGGCCGCCTGCCACGCGAGCCGCGTCCCGCGCTCGGTCGTCACCGCGCCCAGCACGAGCCCCGCCGCCAGCACGACGAGCAGCACGACCGTCGCGAGCGTCCACGCAATGACACGCCACGCGCGGCCGCGACGCGGCGCGCGCGGCGGCGTGTCGGGCGCGCCGTCGGGCGAATCCGGATCGTGAGGCGGCGGCGTGTCGTTCGGGTCCTTCGTCATGCGGTTCGTCGTGCGGGTCGTCGTCAATAGGGCGGCGGGTTCAGAAAGCGATGCCGAGCGTCAGGTACGGGCGCACGCTGTGGTTGCGCAAGCCGTACGCGACGTCGACGTTGATCGGGCCGACCGGGCTGCGCCAGCGTGCACCGACGCCCACGCCCGGGTAAAACACGCGCTCGCCCCACGCATCGGTCGCCGTGCCGATGTCGAAGAACGTCGCGGCGCCCCAGTCGCGGTTGAACCAGTGCTGGTATTCGGCCGTCCCCGTCATCAGGTACTTGGTCGGCAAAACGGAGCCGTCGACGCTGTTGCCGATACTCTGGTAACCGTAGCCGCGCACCGAGTTCGAGCCGCCGGCGCGGAACAGCAGCGACGCCGGCACGCCGGTCGAGCTGCCGCTCGTAAACACGCCGCCGAGTTCCGCGCGGAACACGAACAGGTCGCGCTTGCCGATCGGCAAATACTGCTGGCCGCGCGCGTAGCCGCGAATGAAGCTCTCGTCGGCCAGCACGCCCTTGACCGCGAAGCCGGCCTCCGCATGAATCAGGTTGCCCGAGCGCGGGAACAGTGGATCGTCGACGTTGCGGCGGGTCCACGCCCACTGCGGCACCAGCGCGCGGCTCGTGGTCGGCCCCGCGCCGTTCTGGTCGAGCCGATCCTGGTAGTACATCAGCGAATACGCATAGTCGATGAACTGGCCGGTGCGCGTGCGCTGCACGCCGACCCGCGCGCTGTAGATGCGCGTGTCCGACACGTTGGTGTTCGTGTACGACGCGAGCACGCTGTTGGTCCAGCCCTTCTCGCCCGGCGGCATCGACAGCTGGACCTGCCCGTACTGCTGGATCTGGTCGAGCCGGCCCGACACGGTCAGCGGCCACGCGGCGCCGAACGTGTCGAGATACGTATAGGAACCCTGCACGTGCGGCCCGGTATCGGTGGCGAAGCCGACGCCGCCACGGATGTTGTTGTACGGGAACTCGCTGACCTTCACGTGCACGGGCGTGCGCTCGGGCTTCGACGTATCGTCGCCGACGTCGATCGCGACGCTCGCGTAGTACGGCGTGTTCTGCAACTGACGCTGCAATTCGGCGATCCGCTGCACGTCGTAGATCTCGCCTTCCGACAGCGGATTGACGTTCGTGACGATCTTTTCCGGATAACGGCGCACGCCGTCGACATCAACCTTGCCGATCGTGAACGTCGGGCCGCTGTCGAACGCGACCGCGAGCGTCGCACGCTGCGTGCGCGGATCGATGCGCGCCTCGGACGACACGATCTTCGCGCCGAGATAGCGGCGCGACTGCAGTTGCCGGAGCGCCGCGCCCTTCGCGTCGTCCCAGTCGGATTGCGTGAACGGATCGCCCGGCTTCATCGAGAACGCGAAACGGGTCGCGGTTTCCTGCTTCGGGTCCTCGGTCTCGACCGGCCCCTTGAACGTCAGGTCGACCGTCGACACGACGGTCTGCTTGCCCGGATCGACCGCGATGTGCACGTCGCGCTTGCCGTCGCGGGTGCGCACGTCGGTACGCACGACCGGCGAGAAATAGCCGGCCGTCGCGGTCAAATCGCGCACCTGCTGCGGCGTGGCGGTCACGAGGAAGTCGAACTGGTCGTCGCTGATGTCGTCACGCTTCGCGAAGCGGGCAATATCGAGATGGGTCTTCAGGAGCTTGCGGATCGAGCGCGGCGCGTCGATGTCGACGTCGTATTTCGCATGGGCCGGCAGCGCGAAACACGCGGCCAGGCAACCCGCGAGGGCCGCCCGCGCGACGCGGGCCGCGGCGCCGGCGCGATCGCGGGCCGCGCGCGGGCCCGCGTGATGCGCCGTGTGTGCTTGCTGGTTCGACTGCCCCGCCAAATATGACCTCGCCGTCCTGGATGGTTACGGTTTCGTGGAAAACCCTGTATTTGACCACAGGGCGCCGGCGTCACAGCCAAACGATTGTGAAAGAGTGCCAAGGCGCCGGAAGGGCCGCCGCACGGTGTCCGCCGGTACCGGCCCGCGGATTCGACGCGCGATTGGCGCCGGCTGTTCCCCGCGATGCGGTAAAATCCCGCCATCGCGAATCCGGCGCACCGTGCGCCGCCCGAAACGGAAGATCCAGCCATGCCGTACCAGTCCGACGTCACGCAGTTCCTGAACCAGCTCAAGCAGCAGAAGCCGACGCTCGAGGAAGAGCAGCGCAAGGGCCGTTCCCTTCTGTGGGACAAGCAGCCGATCGATCTCGAAGAGCGCGCCGAGCAGCAGGAATCGCGCGTGAAGCAAACGTCGTACGTCTACTACCAGAACTTCTGACGACGTGAGCGCCGCCGACGAGGCCAGCGCCGCCCGGCAGGACGACGCGATCGCCGCGCCCGCGGGCGCCGATTCGACGCCCGACACGGTCGACGGTGTCGCGGCGTTCGCTCGCCTGTACGGCGAGCCGCTCTTCAAGCTGCCGCAGGATCTCTACATCCCGCCCGACGCGCTCGAGGTGTTCCTCGAAACGTTCGAAGGCCCGCTGGACCTGCTGCTGTACCTGATCCGCAAGCAGAACTTCAACGTGCTCGACATCCCGATGGCGCAGGTCACCGCGCAATATCTGGGCTACGTCGACCAGATCCGCGCGTCGAACCTCGAGCTCGCGGCCGAGTACCTGCTGATGGCCGCGATGCTGATCGAGATCAAGTCGCGGATGCTGCTGCCGGTGAAGAAGGCCGACACCGGCGAGGAAGCCGAGGATCCGCGCGCCGAACTCGTGCGCCGGCTGCTCGAATACGAGCAGATGAAGCTCGCCGCGCAGCGGCTCGATCAGTTGCCGCAGCTCGGCCGTGATTTCCTGCGCGCCGAGGTGTACATCGAGCAAAGCGTCACGCCGCGCTTTCCCGACGTGAATTCGGACGACTTGCGCGCCGCGTGGGCCGATGTGCTCAAGCGCGCGAAGCTCGTGCAGCACCACAAGATCTCCCGCGAGGAGCTGTCGGTGCGCGAACACATGAGCCTGATCCTGCGCCGGCTGCAGAACGCGCGCTTCATGGAGTTCGCCGACCTGTTCGACACGTCGCGCGGCGTACCGGTCGTCGTCGTGAATTTCATCGCGATGCTCGAACTCGCGCGCGAATCGCTGCTCGAAATCACGCAGGCCGAGCCGTTCGCGCCGATCTACGTGCGCCTCGCGTACCTGCCCGCGTAAGGTCTTCCCTCAGCCGTTTCCCCGCTCCGCGGTTCATCCCGACGCTCGCGGCTTCGCCGCGGCGGACGGCCGTCCGGCGGGTGTCCGGCACGCCCCACTATAAAGTGAACGATCGTTCTTTTATCGATGCGTCGCGCGGCCAAATCCTCTACAATCCGCCGACGTCCGATGCGCCGCCCGCGCGCCGGCGTTCTCCGCTTCGACCCCGACGCCGCTGCCGCGGCGTCAACGCGCGCCTGCGCGAGGAACCCGCTACCCGATCATGAAAGTCATCAGCTCGATCCAGGAACTGCGCGACCAGCTGCGCGGACAGAACCGCACGGCGTTCGTGCCGACGATGGGCAACCTGCACGAAGGGCACCTGTCGCTGATGCGCCTCGCGCGCCAGCACGGCGACCCGGTCGTGGCGAGCATCTTCGTCAACCGGCTGCAATTCGGCCCGAACGAGGATTTCGACAAGTACCCGCGCACGCTCCAGGACGATATCGAGAAGCTGCAGCAGAACAACGTATACGTGCTGTTCGCGCCGACCGAGCGCGACATGTACCCTGAGCCGCAGGAGTATCGCGTGCTGCCGCCGGACGATCTCGGCGGGATTCTCGAAGGCGAGTTCCGGCCCGGCTTCTTCGCCGGCGTGTGCACGGTCGTCACGAAGCTGATGTCCTGCGTGCAGCCGCGCGTCGCCGTGTTCGGCAAGAAGGATTACCAGCAGCTGATGATCGTGCGCCGGATGTGCCAGCAGCTCGCGCTGCCGGTCGAGATCATCGCGGCCGAGACCGTGCGCGACGAGGACGGCCTCGCGCTGTCGTCGCGCAACCGCTACCTGACGACCGACGAGCGCAAGGAAGCGCCGGAACTGGCGAAAACGCTGCAGCGCGTGCGCGACAGCGTGCTCGGCGGCGAACGCGACCTCGGCAAGCTCGAGCAGCACGCGCACACGCACCTGGCCGAACGCGGCTGGGTGCCCGACTACATCGCGATCCGCCGCCGCGCGAACCTGATCGCGCCGAGCGCCGCCGAACTCGAGGCCGGCGAGCCGCTCGTCGTGCTCGCGGCCGCGAAGCTCGGCGCGACGCGCCTCATCGACAACCTGGAAATCTGACGGCCGGCCCGCCCGCGCCCCTCACGACGCATCACGGAGACACCATGCAGCGCCACATGCTCAAATCGAAGATCCATCGTGCGGCGGTCACGCACTGCGAACTGCACTACGAAGGTTCGTGCGCGATCGACGAAGACCTGCTCGAAGCGGCGGGCCTGATCGAAAACGAACGGATCGACATCTGGAACATCAACAACGGCGAGCGCTTCTCGACGTACGCGATCAAGGGCGAGCGCGGCAGCGGGATGATCTCGCTGAACGGCTCGGCCGCGCGCCGCGCGCAGCTCGGCGACCTCGTGATCATCGCCGCGTTCGCGATGGTCGACGAAGCCGAGCTGCAGGCCGGCTGGAAGCCGAAGCTGGTGTTCATCGACGACGGCAACAAGATCAAGGGCCACCGCGATCACGTGCCGACGCAGAACTGGACGTAAGCCGAGCGGCACGCCCGCGTGCCGTGGCGCGGGCCACCCGCGCAGCGCCGCTGGTCGCCGAAGGGCCGGACACCGTACACCACGGTTCCGGCCCTTTCTCATTGGGTGTCGCGCCGGCAAGACGGCCGGATGGCCGGCCGCTCAGGAAGCCTTGGCGGCCTTCTCGGCCTTCGGCACGCGGCGCTCGGCCCATTCGACGATCGGCCGCCACTGCTCGAGATCCTTCTCGACCCGGCTTTTCGCGACGTCCCACAGCGTCAGGCCGTGCGCGGCGATCTGCACGTAGTTCTGCGTGTCGCGCACGTAGCCGAGCACCGGCAGGCCCAGCCCCTCGACGAACCGGTGCAGCTGGTCGGACGAGCGCGTGCGCGCGTCGACCCGCATCCCGACGATCCCGACCTCGACGCTGCCCTTGCGCACGGCCTTCTCGCCGGCGAGGCGCTCCAGAAACTGCTGGGTCGCGAGAATATCGAACATCGACGGCTGCAGCGGCACGATCACCTTGTCGGCCAGTTGCAGCGCGACGTTGAGCCGCGTGCCGTGCAGGCCGGCCGGCGTATCGATCACCGCATATTCCAGCCCGCGCGGCGGCTTCGACGGCGCCTCCGGATCGAGCTCCCACGCCTCGATCGCCGGCAAGCCGGCCGGCCGCAGGTCGAGCCACGCATGCGCGGACTGCTGCCGGTCCAGGTCGGCCAGCGCGACCCACGCGCCCTGCGCCGCGAAATAGCCGGCTAGATTGGTGGACAGCGTGCTCTTCCCCACGCCGCCCTTCGGATTCGCCACCACGATGACCGTCATGAATTCCCCCGAAAAAGCCGCGCGGCGCCGGCCGCATGGCAGGCGCCGCTCGATTGCGGATACAGGGAGCGATGATATCGGCAAACGGGGGGTCACCGGAACCGGTCACGCCGAACCGCGTGCCGGTTTCGTCGGCTTTCCTTCACGTCATGCGCGCTGGAGCGCGGCCTCCCGCGCGCCGAGCGCGAACGCGCCGCCGCCCAGCAGGGCCTGCACGGCCAGCGTGACGGCCCAGAACGCCGGATATTCCCAGCCGCCGTGCGGCGACGCGAAGCTCCAGCCGTTCGGCAAATGCGCGGCGACCGCGCCGAGCATGAACGGCAGCAGCACCAGCGCGGCGATACGCACGTGGAACCCCGCGAGCAGCGCCAGGCCGCCCGCCAGTTCGACGAACGTGGTCAGGTAGGCGAGCCAGCCCGGCAGGCCGATCGACGCGAAGAACTGCGCCGTGCCGGGCAGCGTGAAGACAAAGACCTTCTGTGCGACGTGTGCGAGGTACAGCACGCCGAGGGCGACGCGCAGCAGCGTCGCGGCGAAATCGTTCAAGCGGTTGGCGTTCATGACGGAATCCTTCGTGAGTGGATGGGAGTGGATCGCACTCTATTCGAATCGATTCAGCCGATAAACACGCCATACCGCTTAAATTGATTCCACAAAGGAACGAATTGACGCAAAAAAAGGGCATGACCGATCATGCCCTGCATCCCGCTCAGTAACCGCTCTTGCCTTGCGTGGCGTCGCCGCCGGACTGGCCGCCGCCCGGCGCATACGAATCGCACGCATGCGCCACCGCCGACACGCCCAGCAGCACCGCGAGCAGTACGCCCCACCACCGTCGAGCCCTCATCGTCGCCCTCCTTCGGGCGGACCTCCGCCCTCCTCTGTTGTACGCGATCGAGCGGAAAAAGCGAGGGCCGGCCTCAGCGAAACTCGGCGTACAGCGCGTCGAGGTCGAGGTGCGCGGCGAACGTGTCGGCCAGCCGTTCCAGCGAAGCCTCGCGCAGCGCCGGGTAGTCGATGCGGGCCGCGCCGTCGAGCCCCGCCCACGCGAGCAACGCCGCGCAGGCGTCGGGCGCGTCGAACAACCCGTGCACGTAGGTCGCGAGAATCTGGCCGTCGGCCGACAGCGCGCCGTCGGGACGCACGCCCTCCCGCGCGATATCGGCGGCCAGCATCAGCGCGGGCGTCTCGAGCGCCGGCCCGCGCGTGTCGCCCATGTGGATCTCGTAGCCGCGCACGGCGGCCGCGCCCGGCAGCGCGAGTTGCCCGGTCACGTTCTTCAGCGTCTTGTCGGGTTGCAGCGTCGTGTCGAAATCGAGCAGCCCGAGCCCCGGCACGCTGCCGGGCGCGCCTTCGAGGCCGAGCGGATCGTCGAGCGTGCGGCCGAGCATCTGCATGCCGCCGCAGATGCCGATCACCTTGCCGCCGTAGCGCAGATGGCGCCGGATCAGCGCGTCCCAGCCCGCGTCGCGCAGCCACGCGAGGTCGCGCTGCACGCTCTTCGAACCGGGCAGGATCAGCAGATCGGCGTCGGGTACGGGGCCGCTCTTCCAGTACGTGAATTCGACCTGCGGATGCGCGCGCAGCGGATCGAAATCGGTGTGGTTGCTGATGCGCGGCAGCGCGGGCACGACGACGCGCAGCACGCCGGCGTCGCCGCGAGCGGCAGCGCTGCGCGCCTGCGCGGGCAGCATGTCCTCCGCGTCGAGCAGCAGCCCGTGCAGATACGGCAGCACGCCGAACACCGGCTTGCCCGTCTGCGCGCGCAGCCAGTCGAGCCCCGGTTCGAGCAGTTTGAGGTCGCCGCGAAAGCGGTTGATCACGAAGCCGCGCACGCGCGCGCGCTCGCTGTCCGACAGGCACGCGAGCGTGCCGACCAGATGCGCGAACACGCCGCCGCGATCGATGTCGGCGACGAGCACGACCGGGCAGTCGACGCGCTCGGCAAAGCCCATGTTCGCGATGTCGCCTTCGCGCAGGTTGATCTCGGCCGGGCTGCCGGCGCCTTCGACGATCACCGTGTCGTACCCGGCGCGCAGGCGCGCATACGACTCGAACACCGCATCGAACGCGACCGGCTTGTAGTCGTGATACGCGCGCGCATCGAGGTTCATGCGGGCCTGGCCGTGAATGATCACCTGCGCGCCGCGGTCGCTCGTCGGCTTCAGCAGCACCGGATTGAAATCCGTATGCGGCGCGACGCCCGCGGCCAGCGCCTGCAACGCCTGCGCGCGGCCGATCTCGCCGCCGTCTACCGTCACCGCGCTGTTGAGCGCCATGTTCTGCGGCTTGAACGGCGCCACGCGCGCGCCGCCGCGGCGCGCGAGGCGGCACAGGCCCGCGACGAGCGTGCTCTTGCCCGCGTCGGACGTCGTGCCCTGGATCATCAGCGTGCCGCGCGGCCGCGGCTCGGGTGCATTCATCGTGTGAAAGGTGTCGCGAAGCAAAGGCGGCATTATCGCCCGCGGCGGGCCGCCCGCGCCGTTACAATCACGCGATGATTCCGCACGACCTCACCTTCGTCCTCGGCGGCGCGCGCTCGGGCAAGAGCGCGCATGCCGAGCGGCTCGCCGCCGACAGCGGCCGCCCCGTCACCTACATCGCGACCGCGACCGCCGCCGATGCCGAATTCGCGCAGCGCATCGCGCATCACCGCGCGCGCCGGCCGGCCGACTGGGGGTTCGCCGACGCGCCCGTCGATCTCCCGGGCACGCTCGCGCGGCTCGACGATTCGCACGCGTGCCTGCTCGTCGACTGCCTGACGCTGTGGCTCACCAACCTGCTGTGCCCCGCCGACGGCGAACCGCTCGACGATACGCAGTACGCGGCGCAGGTCGAGCGGCTCGAACATGCACTGTGCGGCGCTCGCGCGAAGGTGATCGTCGTCAGCAACGAGATCGGGCTCGGCGTCGTGCCGCTCGGGTCGGTCACGCGCCGCTACGTCGACGAGCTCGGGCGCCTGAACCAGCGCGTCGCCGCGCTCGCGACGCGCGTCACGCTGCTGGTCGCCGGGCTGCCGCTCGACCTCAAGGCGGGCGCGCCGTCATGCTGATGCTGTCGCTGCCCGTCGTCGCGATGCTCGCGGTCGCGGCCGCGCTCGTCGACCGCGCGATCGGCGAGCCGGCCGGCTGGCATCCGCTCGTCGCGTTCGGTCGCTTGGCCGCGCGCATCGAAGCCGCGCTGAACACGGGCCGGCGCGGCCGCGTGATCGGCGTCGCCGCGTGGCTCGCGGCGGTCGTGCCGCCGGTGGTCGTCGCGGCATGGCTCGTCGCCGTGCTGCCCTGGCCGTTCGCCGCTGCGCTGCACGTCGCGCTGCTGTGGTTCGCGCTCGGCGCGAAGAGCCTCGCCGACCACGTCGCGCCGATCGCCGCCGCGCTGCTGCGGCGCGACCTCGACGCGGCGCGCACGCTGACCGCGCGCATCGTGTCGCGCGACACGAGCCAGGCCGACGAAGGAGCGCTGTCGCGCGCGGCCGTCGAATCGGCGCTCGAGAACGGCAACGACGCGATCTTCGGCGCGCTCTTCTGGTTCGTCGTCGCGGGCGGCCCCGGCGCGCTGCTGTTCCGGCTCGCGAACACGCTCGACGCGATGTGGGGCTACCGCACGCCGCGCTTCCTGACCTTCGGCTGGGCCGCCGCGCGCATCGACGACGCGCTGAACTGGATTCCCGCGCGGCTCACCGCCGCGAGCTACGCGCTGCTCGGCGACACGGCCGCCGCGTGGCGCTGCTGGCGCACGCAGGCGCGCCACTGGGACAGCCCGAACGCGGGCCCCGTGATGGCCGCGGGCGCCGGCAGCCTGAACGTGCAGCTCGGTGGCCCGGCCGTCTATCACGGCGAAATCGAGGATCGCCCGGTGCTCGGCACCGGGACCACGGCCACCGCCCTTCACATCGTCGCCGCGCTGTCGCTGGTCACGCGCACGCTCGCGCTGTGGCTCGCGCTGCTGGTCGCGAGCGGCGCACTCGTCATGGCCACCCATCATGTCTGATTCATCCATCGCGCACGGCGGCAACCTGCATGAAGCCGCCCGCCGCCACGGCATTCCGTACGACGCGTGGCTCGACCTGTCGACCGGCATCAATCCGGTCGGCTACCCGGTGCCGCCCGTGCCGGCCGACGCATGGCGCCGGCTGCCCGACGACGGCGACGGTCTCGCGGCCTGCGCCGCGCAGTACTACCATGCGCCCGATGCCGCGCACGTCCTGCCGGTTGCCGGCAGCCAGGCCGCGATCCGCGCGTTGCCCGCGTTGCTGCCGGCCGGCGACGCCGGCGTCGCGGCGCTCGCGTACGGCGAATACGCGCCCGCGTTCGCGCGCCACGGCCATCGCGTCGTCACGCTCGATATCCACGCCGACACGCTGCCCGCAACGCTGCGCCACATCATCGTCGGGAATCCGAATAATCCGACGGCCGAGTGCGTGCCGACCGCGCGCCTGCTAGGCTGGCATGCGCAACTGGCGGCACGCGGCGGCACGCTGATCGTCGACGAAGCGTTCGCCGATACGGGCGCCGCGCCCTCGCTCGCGCCGCGGGTCGATCGTCCGGGGCTCGTCGTGCTGCGCTCGGTCGGCAAGTTCTTCGGGCTTGCCGGCATTCGCGCGGGCTTCGTGCTCACGCATCCCGCGCTGATCGCCGCGCTGCGCGACACGCTCGGCGCGTGGACGGTCGGCGGCCCCGCGCGCCACGCGGTCGCCGCGGCGTTCGCCGATCGCGCATGGCAAGCTGCCGCCCGTGAGCGGCTCGTGGCCGACGGCGAACGATTGGCCGCGCTGCTGCGTGCGCACGGCTTCGCGGTTCGCGCGACGCCGCTCTTCAGCTGGAGTGACGACCCGCGCGCCGCGGCGCTGCATGCCGCGCTCGCGGCACGCGGAATCTGGACGCGGCACTTCCCGACACCGTCGAGCGTACGCATCGGCCTGCCGGCGAGCGAAGCCGAATGGCAGCGCCTCGGCGACGCGCTCGCGCATTGCGTGCCGCTGCTGAAGGCATCCGCATGAGCGCCCCCATGTTCCGCCGGCTCGCGCCGGCCGCGCTGCTGGCCGCGCTCGCTCACGCACCGCTCGTCCACGCCGACGTCACGACCCGCGACGACGCCGGCAACACGGTCACGTTACCCGCGCCTGCCCAGCGCGTAATCAGCCTCGCGCCGCACGCGACCGAGCTCGTCTATGCGGCCGGCGGCGGCACGAAGCTCGTCGGCACCGTCACGTACAGCGACTATCCGGCCGCCGCGCAAGCGGTGCCACGCGTCGGCGACAACAAGGCGCTCGATCTCGAACGCATCGCCGCGCTGAAGCCCGACCTGATCGTCGTGTGGCGGCACGGCAACGCCGAGCGGCAGACCGACGCGCTGCGCGCGCTGCACATTCCGCTGTTCTTCAGCGAACCGAAGCATCTCGACGACGTGTCGTCGTCGTTGCGCCGGCTCGGCACGCTGCTCGGCACGCAACCGACTGCCGATGCCGCCGCGGCCGCCTTTACCCGAGACATCGCGACACTGCGCGCACGCTACGCGGCACGCCCGCCGGTCACGATGTTCTTCCAGGTGTGGGACCGCCCGCTGACGACGCTCAACGGCACGCATCTGATCAACGAAGTGTTCGAACGCTGCGGCGGCCGCAACGTATTCGCATCGCTCAAGCCGCTCGCGCCGACCGTGACCGACGAGGCCGTGCTCGCGGCGAATCCGGAAGCGATCGTGACGACGAGTACCGGCGCGACCCGTTCGAACGAACCGCTGCCGAGCCTCGCGCGCTGGCGTGCATGGCCCGCGCTGACGGCCGTGGCACGCAACAACCTGTTCGCGATCGACGGCGATCTGCTGACGCGGCCATCGCCGCGCATCGCGCAGGGTGCGGCCGCGCTGTGCGAGGATCTGGATGCCGCGCGTGCGCGGCGGCCGGTGCGCTGATTTCCGGCGCGGCGGCTCGCGCGTTCATCGCGCATCGAGGCCGGATGCGTCCGGGGCCCGAGCGCAGATCGATCCGTGTGCCGCGTCGTTCGCTTGCAGACGCAAGTGCACCTATGCGTCCCAGTGCACGACTTCCCATGTGCGCGTGCCGTCGTCCGTGCGCAGCCACACGACTCCGCCGGTCGGCACCGGCCGCGACAGCAGCGTATCGAGCGGCATGCGCAACACATGCGACGCGAATGCGCGGACCACGCCCGCATGCGTGACGACCCATTGCGGCCCGTCAAACGCCGCAAGCGCATCGGCCTGCCGTGCGACCCGCGCGACGAATCGCGCGACGCTTTCTCCGCCGTGCGCGCACGCATGCATCAGGTCGGCCGCCCATGCATCGAGCGCCGCGCGGTCGATATCGTCCCAGCGCTGCATTTCCCACGCACCGAAATCCATTTCCTGCCAGTCGGCATCGCGCCGCAGCGGTACGTCGAAGGTCAGCGCGAGCCGTTCGGCAATCGATGCGCAGCGTGTCAGCGGGCTCGTCCAGACCTGCTCGGGCAACGGCGCACCGAGTTCCGCCAGATGCGCACGCGAGGCCTGCGCACCACCATCGGCCGATTCGGCGAGCGGCACGTCGCTGCTTCCGTAGCAGACGCCCGGCTCGACGCCGACGGCCGGATGACGGATCAGGACGATGTCCATCCGAGCGCCACCAGATAGATCGTCAGTTCGCCCAGTTGCTGCGCGAAGCCGAGACAGTCGCCCGTATAACCGCCGATCCGCTTCACGAAATAGCGGGCCAGCCACGCGCGCACGAGCATGAGCGCCACGCATGCGGCAACGCCCATGCGCCAGTCCGGCCAGAACAACCACGGCAATCCGAACACCGCCGCGATGCACGCCGCGCGTGCGCCCATCCGTTGCGCGACCGGCTTCGCCTTGCCTTCGGGCCGCACGTAGTCGAGCGACATCAGCAGGCTCACGGCCATCGCGCGGCTCGCCGCATGCGCGGCGATCATCGTCCATGCGGCGCGCAGCGGCAACATCGACGTCAGCGCCTGCCATTTCAGGCCGAGCGCGATCACGAGCGCGACCGCGCCGAACGTGCCGATCCGCGAATCGTGCATGATGCGCAGCACGTCGTCGCGCGTGTAACCGCCGCCGAACGCATCGCAGCTGTCGGCGAGGCCGTCTTCGTGGAAAGCGCCGGTCGCGAGCAGCGTCGCGGCCATCGACAGCCCGACCGCGATCGACGCGGGCAGCACGCGCAGTGCGACGAGATAGACGAGCGCGCCCCACGCGCCCACGCAGGCGCCGACGAGCGGGAAATAGCGCGCGGCCTGATCGAGATCGCCGGCTGCGTAGCCGATCGAGCGCGGCACGGGCACGCGCGTGAAATAGCCGAGCGCGACGAAGAAGTAGCGCAGTTCGGCCCGTATGCCGCGCGCGCGCTCAGGCGTCACGATTGTCGACGCCGGCGGACTCGAAGCTCGCCATCTCGCTGAGGAACGCAGCCGCCGCGCGCACCAGCGGCAGCGCGAGCGCGGCGCCCGTGCCTTCGCCGAGGCGCAGGTCGAGCGCGAGCAGCGGTTTCGCGCCGAAATGCTCGAGCATGCGCCGGTGCCCGGCCTCGTGCGACGTATGCGAGAACACGCAGTAGTCGCGCACGCCGGGCGCGATGCGCTCGGCGACGAGCAGCGCGGCCGTCGCGATGAAGCCGTCGACGAGGATCGTCATCCGCTCGCTCGCGGCCGCGAGGTACGCGCCCGTCATCATCGCGATCTCGAAGCCGCCGAACGTCGCGAGCACGTCGAGCGGCGCGATCGCATGCGAGTGCTTGACGAGCGCGCGGCCGAGCACCGCGCGCTTGTGCGCGAGACCCTGGTCGTCGAGGCCCGTGCCGCGGCCGACGCAGGCATCGATCGGCACGTCGAGCAGGCGGCTCATCAGGCAGGCGGCCGACGACGTGTTCGCGATCCCCATCTCGCCGAAACCGATCACGTTCGTGCCGAGCGACGCGTGCAGGCGTACCCGCCCCGCGCCGGCGGCCAGCGCCGTCATCGCTTCTTCACGCGTCATCGCCGGCTCCGTCGCGAAGTTGCGCGTGCCGCGCGCGACCGGCAGCGACACCAGCCGGTCCGACAGCGGCAGCGGCGACGCGACGCCCGCATCGACGATCTCGAGCGTGCTCTGCGCGACGCCCGAAAACGCATTGATCGCCGCACCGCCGGCCAGGAAGTTCGCGACCATCTGGGCGGTCACCGCCTGCGGATAAGGACTGACGCCTTCGGCCGCGATTCCGTGATCGCCTGCGAACACGATCGTCACGGGACGCTGCACGACCGGTCGCTCGCTGAGCTGGATCAGGCCGATCTGCAGCGCGAGCGCCTCGAGCTGGCCGAGGCTACCGGGCGGCTTGGTCTTGTGGTCGATCACATGTTGCAGGCGCTTGCGCAGCGCGTCGTCGAGCGGCGCGATCGCGGGCGGGAATGGGGTGGGAGTCGTCATCGAGGAGCCGGGTCGTGGGCGCGGCATGCGCCGCGCATCGGAAAAATCGGAACAGGAAAGGTCATTGTCGCGCAGGCCATGCCGGCAGCAGCGCATCGCGGCCGTTCTCGCGGATCAGCACGAGCGGATAGCCGAACGCGTCGCTCGCGCGCTCGGGCGTCAACACGTCGTGCACGAGGCCGGCCGACACATGGCCACGGCCGTCGAGCAATAGCGCATGCGTCGCGAAGCGCCGCGCGAGATTCAGGTCGTGACACGAAAACAATATCGTGCGCGGGGCTGCCGCGAGCCAGGCGGCCAGCGCAGTGAGGCAATCGATCTGGTGATGCAGGTCGAGATGCGCGAGCGGTTCGTCGAGCAGCATCAGCGGCGCATCCTGGCACAGCGTCGCGGCCAGCGCGACGCGCTGCCGCTCGCCGCCCGACAGCGACATCACGTCGCGCGACGCGAGCGGGCTCAGGTCGAACGTCGCGAGCGCAGCGCGCGCGGCCGTGCGGTCGTCGTCGCGCTCCCAGCCCCAGCCGCCGAGATACGGAAAGCGGTTGAGCAGCACCGTGTCGAACACGGTCGCGCTGAACGCATCGTGCAATTGCTGCGGCATCAGCGCGCGGCGCCGCGCGAGTGGCTCGGGGCGCCACGCGGCAAGCGGCCGGCCGTCGATCTCGACGTGTCCGCCGGCCGGCGGCTGCAATCCCGCGAGCGTGGCGAGCAGCGTCGTCTTGCCCGCGCCGTTCGGCCCGGCGAGGCACCAGATCTCGCCGGGGCCGAACGCCTGCGTGAAGCGGTCGAGCAACGTGCGCGCGCCGGCCTTCAGCGTCAGGTCGACGGCCCTGTAGTGCAGGTCGCCGGCGACGGCGTTCCGTGCTGCGGTGCCCGTCATCGCATCGGCCTCCTCAGCAACATCCACAGGAACACCGGCACGCCGATCAACGCGGTCATCACACCGACCGGCAATTGCGCGGGCGCGATCGCGGTACGCGCGAGCAGGTCGGCCGCCATCACGCCGCCCCCGCCCGCAAGCATCGCGGCCGGCAGCAGCATCCGCTGGTCGTTGCCGAATGCGAGCCGCAACGCATGCGGCACGACGAGACCGACGAAGCCGATCGTCCCGGCCGTCGTCACGGCAGCCGCGGCGGCCAGCGACGCGACGAGATAGATCCGCACGCGCAGGCGCGCGACCGGCACGCCGAGCGCCTGCGCGGTCGCGTCGCCGCGCAGCAGCACGTTCAGTTGCGGTGCGACCGGCAGCGCGACGCCTGCGCTCAGCAGCAGCGCGCCCCACGCGAACCACGGCGCCGTCGCGCCGTTCAGGTCGCCCGTCAGCCAGAAGATGATGCCGCGCAGCCGCGCGTCGGGCGCGAGCGACAGCAACAGCGTGACGAGCGCGCCCCACCCCGCCGCGATCACGACGCCGGTGAGCAGCAGCCGCGGCGACGCGTCGCGCGATTCGCCCCGCCACAGCTCGCGCCGCGCGAGACCGAGCACCAGCGCGACCGATACGAGCGAACCGGCGAACGCGGATGCGTCGACGAGCCACCATGCGCCGCCCGCGATCATCGCGACGAGCGCGAAGCCGGCCGCGCCGCCGGACACGCCCAGCACGTACGGCTCCGCGAGCGGATTGCGCAGCAGCACCTGCAACAACGCGCCGGCCAGCGCGAGCAGCGCGCCGCACGCGAAACCCGCGAGCGCGCGCGGCAGGCGCAGCGTCCGGACGATGTCGGCAAACAGGGTGTCGCCGCCGTGCGGCACGAGGGATGCGAGCGCCTGCCACGGCGACATTGGCACGCTGCCGATCGACAGCGACGCGACGAACAGCAGCGCGACCAACGCGGCCAGCGCGGCCCAGATGACGGTGGCGCGTGCGGCGCTCATGCCGCGCACGGCCGCGCGCACGACGCGCGGCGCATCCGCTTGCGGCAGCCGGCCGGGCGCGACAGGGGCGCGTGGCGGACGATTGGGGTCGGCATCGAAGAACGTTCCGTGAAACATTGCGCACCCTGCTTCCCCGCAGGTC